>CALCUU010000194.1 GCA_937906915.1 uncultured Phascolarctobacterium sp.
TGCCTTTGATTCAGGAGCAGGTAATTGAACGTCACGGCTGGCTCACTTTACAGCAATTTATTGATATTTTTACAATTTCTCAGATGACACCGGGACCCATTGGCATTAACGCTGCTACCTTTGTTGGCACAAAAGTTGCCGGCATTCCTGGAGCTATTGCTGCCACTGCAGGCTTCGTCTTTCCGTCTATCATCATTGTGTTGATTTTAGCGAAGCTGTTTTTCAAATACGGAGACATTGGCCCTATCCGTGGCATCTTAAATGGTTTGCGTCCTGCTGTTGTTGCCTTGATTTGTTCTGCAGGCGTAGGTTTTATCTTGCTTGCACTGTGGAATAAGGAAACCTTGCCAAAGGATTACACTAAGGTTGATTTAATAGGCTGCATTGTTCTGCCAATTTCTTTGTGGTGTGTCCGTCATAAAATGAGTGTTATAAAGTTGTTGTGCTTTTCCGGAGCGTTGGGTTTAGTTTTGGGAATAGCAGGTATTAGATGAAATAGGCGTAGCTTTTCAGGCTACGCTTTTCTTTTCGTTTTCAGAAGATACAGAAGTATGTTATAATAAAATTTACTAATTAGATTTAATAATATAAGGAGTGAAGTCTTATGAAGACGCGTTTTCTTATAATTACGGGTATGTCCGGTGCAGGAAAAACCCAAGTAGTAAGAACCTTAGAAGATTTAAAATATTTTTGTATAGATAATTTGCCTGCTGCTTTGATTCCTAAATTTGCAGAGCTGTGTCGTCAAACTTCTGAAAGAAATGTTGCTTTGGTCGTTGACGTGCGTGGTGGACAATTCTTTGATCAATTGTTGCAGGTGTTGGACGAAATTAAAGCGTCCGGTCAAAAATACGAGCTGTTATTTTTAGATGCTGATGACGCTACCATTGTGCGTCGCTTCAAAGAAACTCGTCGTCGTCATCCCTTGGGCGATAGCGAAACTCTTTTGGAAAATTTAGCTAAAGAACGTCAGCTTTTGGAACCTTTGCTGGAAAAATCTACCTACATTATCAATACCAGCGAGCTGAACGCAACTGAACTGAAAAATAAAATCAAGGAACTTTTCAGTACTGATAGCGAAAGAGAAAGTATGGGTATCGTAGTGCGCTCCTTTGGCTTTAAGTATGGCTTGCCTTTAGACAGTGACTTGGTTCTTGATGTACGCTTCCTTCCCAACCCTTTTTATGTGGAAGAATTGCGTAGCCAAACTGGTAATGACCAACCTGTGGTTGATTATATTTGCAGTTATCCGCAAACCTTTGAATATTTAAAGTTGGAAGCTAAACGTTTTGACTTCCTTATTCCTCAATACATCCATGAGGGAAAAAGTCAGCTTGTTATTAGCGTAGGCTGTACTGGTGGGCAACACCGTAGCGTGTTTATCGCTAATAAAATTTATGAGTACCTTAGTACCCAAGGCTACAAGGTTGATGTTACTCATAGAGAACTTACTGATAAAAAATAACGGAGGTTATTTATGCGCTGGATTACATGGCTTTATCCGGGCATTAACGTAAAGCGCTGGTTATTCCTATTTACCATTGGCGTTTTAATGTGTGCTATGGGTTTAGCATTTCTATTTAATTTTCAAATTATGGGTGCGCTGGAAGAATTGGTGTTCCAGTTCACTTATGCAGCAACAGGTAAGTATTCCAACGTGTTGGTAATTTTGGTAGGCGGTTTGTTTGTAATTTTTGGTTTGGGGTTTATGATTTATGGTACCCGCAAAACTATTAAGTCCGTTGTGTCTGCCATCATACCGGAACAAAACGGTTCCTTGATG
>CALCUU010000195.1 GCA_937906915.1 uncultured Phascolarctobacterium sp.
ACCGGTGTCAACGATGTTTTGGCAAAGCTTTTGAAGTTGGAAGACACTGATGTATTAGATGATAGCAATGGCTTAGGACGCATTGGCGTTGTGGAAGAAATGGCTTTGGCAGATTATGCACAACTGGTAAAAGCTTCCCTCAAGGCTGATTACGTGATTGTGGGTGACGCTGGTAAGCCTGTGCATAAAGTTGCAGTATGTGGCGGGGCAGGCAGTGACTTGATTGATATTGCCCTTGCCAAAGGTGCAGATACTCTTGTAACCGGCGACGTGAAGTACCACAGCGCACAGCAAGCTGTGTTCAGTGGCTTGAACATTATCGACGCTGGTCATCAACCGACGGAGCTGCCTGTGCTTGACAAATTAGCTGATAGATTATCCTTACGCTTGGTAGAGCGTGAAATAGATGTAGTTGTGAACGTGGCAAGGGAAACCTTGGTGCTGCGTCACGTGTAGTATAAAGTAGGTGAAGATATGATTAAGGATTTTAAAGCAGGTGTCAAAATTATTCAGCCTGCTCTCGTAAGAGTACAAAAGATAGGCAACTCTTCCAACGGTGGCGTCTTCGCCCGTGGTTTGCTGGAAGATAACAGTGGTAGAATTCCCTTTATCTGCTTTGAAGCAGGCTTAGTTGATAAGCTGCGTCAAATGGAGGGTGCAGAAGCCTTCATGGTAAGCGGTGCAGTGGACATCAACAAATTCTCCAATGATATGGCGTTGCAGGTTGTTGTCCAAAAGTTCGACGACCTTTTGCCTGAAGATGACATTACCAATCTGTTACCGAAAGGTAATTTTAATGAGAAAGAATACGTTACCCGTTTGCAAAATTTAATCAAGACCGTGCGCAACCCCGGTTTGCGTGCTCTCTTAGAGACAATTTTCAGCGGTGCTATTTACGATAAATTTATTATGAATCCTGCGGGTATGCGCATGCACCACGCTTATATTGGTGGTCTTTTGCAGCACTCCGTAGATGTTGCCGGTATTGCCATTGCCTTGGCAGAACAAATTGGCAATGTGGACAAGGATTTGGTCGTAGCAGGTGCGCTTCTTCACGATATTGGCAAGCTGCGTGAGATTTCTTCTCAAATTGGCTTCCCTTATACCAACGAAGGACGTTTGCTGGGACATATCGCAATGTCCGTAATGATGGTGCAGGACGCTGCTGCCAAATTGAAGCTTCCCCAAGCACGCTTGGAGCAATTACAGCACATTCTTTTGTCCCATCACGGCGAGACCGAGAAAGGTTCCCCTGTTGTGTGCGCAACTAAAGAGGCATTCATCGTACATTATGCTGACGAGATTGACGCTATCATGAACCAATTTGAAACCTATGACGATAAAAGCCAATGGGAGTTCAACAAAATGATGCAACGTTATTTATTGCACGATAAATAATAAAATTGCAGGCTTTGTACAAAGAACTGTAAAGTATTTTACACTTAATTTGCCAAAGAAACTGTTTTGCCCAAAGTTTGTGGACTAGTTGGTATAATTATGTAAATCTTTTGTGAACGTCGTGCATAAAGATTTCCTTATGCTATAATAGCCTTAGAATTTAAATATCAGGGGTGATATTATGAATAAACAAAAAATTTTAATCGCCGACGATGAAGCTCAAATCAGAGAAATTCTGCGCATCTACTTTGAAAAAGAAAATTTTGAAGTTCTTGAAGCAGAAGACGGTGCAGCCGCAATTTTGAAGGTTCAAGCTGAAAAGCCTGACATTCTGCTGCTGGACATTATGATGCCCGTACTTGATGGCATCGAAGTATGTAAGCAAGTTCGTAAAATGACTGACCTGCCCATCATCATGGTTACTGCAAAGGACGAAGATGATGACCGCATTGCAGGCTTAGAAATTGGTGCGGACGATTACATCACTAAACCCTTTAACTCCCGCGAAGTAGTAGCTCGCGTAAAAGCAGTTCTGCGTCGTGCCAACACCCAAGAAAAGAAAGGCGATGCTTCCCGCATTACCTACGACGGTTTGATTGTTGATATGGAAGAGTACCAAGTAACTTCCTTCGGTCACAAGATGACCTTTACTACCAAAGAAATGGAACTTTTGTGGTGCTTGGCTTCCAATCCTGGTAAAGCTTTCTCCAGAAATCAATTGTTAGAAACCATTTGGGGTTACTCCTACTATGGTGATACTCGTACCGTTGATACACACATCAAACGTATCAGACAGAAGTTGAATATTCCTGCTGACGCTAAATGGGACATCACTACCATTTGGGGTGTAGGGTATAAGTTTGAGGTAAAAGAACCCTAACATGAAAAAGTCACTCAGTACTCGCCTCATGTACAGCTTCATGACGATTATCGTTATAATTGTAGTGGGTATTACTGCCGGTATTTCTTACCTTATTGCTGATTACTTCTTTGAGACTAAAGAACATGAATTGGCGGTGATAGAGATGGGAGCCAATCATCCGGGTGAAATCCGTACATTGGTTAATATCGTACATCCCGATTGCGGTTTGATAACCAATGTGGGGAAGGCGCACTTGGAAGGATTCGGATCTTTTGAGGGGGTGGTGAAAACCAAGGGTGAATTGTATGATTATTT
>CALCUU010000196.1 GCA_937906915.1 uncultured Phascolarctobacterium sp.
TGCTAAGACTATGGAAGCAATTGAAAAAACTCATTTGAAAGTTGACGCAGCCTTGAAGGCTGGCGGTGATGCAGTTGGTGCTCAAACTATTGTGGAAACCTTACCCGGTATGATGCCCCTTAGCTGTAACGCTCGTATGAATGAGCTTTTTGTAGAAAATTCCAAGCTTGCTTGGCCTGGCGTTGCCATTAAAGACGCAGGTCACTTTAGCGCGTCTACTGATATGGGGGATGTGTCCCACATTATTCCGGTAATTCATCCTTTTATTGGTGGTACTAATGGCTTACTGCACACTGCAGATTTCCACGCTGTAGATTTTAAGGCGGCAGTGCTGTTGCCGGCGAAGGCTTTTGCCATGACCTTGATTGATTTGCTTTATGACGATGCGCAGGAAGCAAAGGCAATCCTTGATAATTTTGAGCCTATCCTCACAAAAGAGGAATATATAAAGAAGGCTGAAAGCTATTTTAGCAATTGAAATAGTTGGGAAGGAGAGGTTAACTGATGAAAAATTTTAAATTACATGCCATCGTTTTAGGTCTTATCATTATCGCAGAAATGATTGGCGTGCATTCCTTTAAGGTAGGCGTTGGCACTATCGTACTGTTGCCCATGCTTTTTGCTCTGCTTTTGGGTGTACTCACCACACCTAAGTTCTTGAAAATTGCAGGCAAGGCAGAAATGCTTGACGCAAGCTCCCTTTTGGGCTTGACCCTGATGCTTTTGATGGCTCGTTATGGTACCCTCGTTGGTCCTACCCTGCCGAAAATTATTGCGGCTTCCCCCGCACTGTTGCTCCAAGAATTTGGTAACCTTGGTACCATCTTCATTGGTATCCCCGTTGCAGTATTCCTTGGTTTGAAACGCGAAGCTATTGGCGCAGCTCACTCTGTTGCTCGCGAACCGAACGTAGCCCTCATTGGTGAACGTTATGGTTTGGACAGCAGTGAAGGCCGTGGCGTAATGGGCGTTTACATTGCAGGTACTGTTTTTGGTACTATTTTCTTCGGCTTGATGGCTTCTGTTGCAGCTTCCACTTTGCCCTTCCATCCTTACGCTTTGGCAATGGCAGCAGGCGTTGGTTCTGCAAGTATGATGACCGCAGCTGTTGGTTCCTTGTGCGCAATGTTCCCTGAAATGGCAGAACAATTGGCAGCTTTTGGTGCAGCAAGTAATATGCTTTCCGGTCTTGACGGTTTGTATATGTCCATCTGGCTGGCACTGCCCATGGCAGAATGGCTGTACAAAAAATGCTACAAAATTAAATACGGCGAAGAACCCAAGAAGGAGGAAGCATAATGAGCATTAAAGATACTTTATACGTTTTATTTATAGTTTGCTTTATGAGCTTGGTTTCCAATATTTTGGGTACTAAAGCTACCATTTTAGAATCTATCCCCGGTTTGTTAATTCTTACCGCTATTGCACTGGCTGGTATTTTAATGGCAAAATATTTGCCCGGCAACATTCCCTCCGTTGCATACGTTGTAACCTTGGGCTGCATTCTTACTTATCCTGCAGTTCCCGGTAGCGCAATTATCAGCGCTTACGTTGCAAAAGTTGGCTTCGTTTCCCTGTGTACTCCGCTTCTTGCTTATGCAGGCGTAGCAATCGGCAAAGACCTTGATGATTTTGCTAAAAGTGGTTGGCGTATCGTTGTAGTTGCTTGTGTAGTATTTATTGGTACTTACATTGGCAGTGCTATTATCGCTCAAGCAATTTTGAAATCCCTTGGTCAAATCTAAAAATCTAACGGCTTCTTCTAAAAGGAGCCGTTTCTTTTTGTATTTTTCGTTGAATTTCTTTTGTCATTAGAGTAAAATAGTTCTAATGAATGTTTTAAGGAGGAATGAAAAATGTCCGAAATTTTGGCTGAAACTACTTTTACCAGCGTAGTTCAGAAAAATGAAGTTTGCGATGAAATCGTTAAATGGGGTAACGCTAATGGCTTCCCTCTGCAAAAAGCTAAATTGTACAATAAAATGGATTCTTATGTAGGTTTCTCTCCTGAAGGCTACTATATTAAAGCTAATCGTTTGCCGCCTATCCCCGGTGGTTGGAAAGTTGTTGTTGAAAAATACGAACCCGAAGAACGCATCATTCCTTTGAACGTTAAAAAAGATACCGGCGAAGTAAACAAATTCATCCTCAAAATGATGGAAGAATATGAAAAAGACGGTTTGAAAATGGATTTGGCTGACGAATGGTACGAATCCTATGGCACCGTGCTCCGTGACTTGAAAGTAACCGGTCACTATGTAGTAATCAACACCTTCGAAGACTTCATCGAAAACATGCGCTAAGATGGGCGTCTTGGAAAAACAATTGGCACTTGCCATCGATAGACGGTTGGCAGTTTTTGCAGGTAAGGTGCGGGACGGCAGCTTGCTTACTGACGAAATGCAGCTGCGTAGTGCGGCGTACCTCATTAGTGAGATTATGCTTCCCTGTTGCTGTATGATGAGTAATAAAGCTCGCTTGCAGGAAGTTCTTGGTGCTACCCAAGTTTTTGCAGGCAAAACTGAGCTTATCGAAAAGCTTTCCGTGCTGGTCTACGATGATTTGGCAAGATGTAATGGTTTAGGATAAATCTAAAGCTACTCCTTTTGGAGTAGCTTTTTTGTTTTTTGTGAGCTAATTCCCTAATTCTATGGGAAAAGTTTTTTGATTTTCCAAATTTTATATGATACAATAAAAACTGCGTTATAGTCTGTATAAGGCAGAGGTGTGTCCTTTTGTCTTTAAAAGGCTAAACGACATAGCCATAGGCATAATTTTAAAGGGGATACGATGTGGAATAAAATTTCAAACTATGTAGAACGAATCCGCAAGTTCTGGCAAGAAGATAGTTCCTACACCTTTATCCTGGTACCTAATGATGGTAGGGAATTTAAAAGGAAAACTTATGACAATGAATATCTGAAGAAATGTGTACGCATTGCTGGCGGTTGTGCCATTGCTTTCTTTGGCAGCTTGCTTGTTATGCATGGTATTATTTTCAAATGCATTGCAGAACATAGAGAATTAACTGCTTTTAGGGAAAATCATGCAGCACAAACACAAAAGCTTCAAGAACTTTCCGTAATGGCTGAAAGAGTGCAAAAGGATATGGCAACTCTTGCAACCATCGAAAAAAATGTTCTGAAGCAAATGGATAAATATGGTATCTGCTTGAAGGAAGAATGTAAGGCGGAAGAAAAGCTGGTTGGTCTTGGTGGACCTTCTTCCGTAGCAATTTCTGAAACCACTGTATTGATGGAGCAAAATAAAAATCTTCATCAACAATTACAACATAAGACTGAAGATTGGAATAAACTGCTGACTAAATTGAAGAAGGAAAATTATCGTAGGGAAATGACTCCTAACGTTTGGCCCTGCAATAGTCATTATGTAACCTCTGAATTTGGCGGACGCTATAATCCTTTCGATGGTTATTCCAGCGACTGGCACGGTGGCCTTGATATTGCAGATAACTACGGTGCTCCCGTATACGCAACTGCTTCCGGTTATGTAGAATATTCCGGCTGGTATTATGGCTACGGCAAATATATTCGTCTTAACCATGACTATGGTTACAAAACTGCTTATGCTCATATGTCTGAATTGTATGTGAGCCATGGCGATTACGTTACCAAAGGCGAAGTTATTGGTGCAATCGGTAGTACAGGTAATAGTACCGGTCCTCATTTGCATTATGAAGTTTTGCTGTGGGGTCAAGAAATGAATCCGCGTGATTTGATGTAAGATTTTGTTGTTGTGAATTTAGATTTCTTTTAGATTGGAAAGGTAAGTTAATGATTCAACAAATTCGTCAATTTTTAGCTTGGGTACGCGATTCCCTGCGTAACGACAGCGCTTACACAATTATGGTGGTTCCCGATAATGGTAGGGAAATTCAAAAGAAATCCATCGACGCTGACCATTTTAAAAAGTTTGCTTATATCGCTGGAGGCGCTGCTGCGTTTTTCGTAGTTAGCCTTGGTGCGACATATTATTTAGTTTCCCAAAGCAATGCTAATGCAGCGGAGCTGGCAGAGTTCCGTCGTACAAAGCAAGCTCAGGAACAAAAATTGCAAGAGCTTTCTGCAATGGCTGAAAGCGTACAAAAAGATATGGCTGCCTTATCTAAGATTGAGGAGCAGGTTCGTGACCAGATGAAACAAGCTGGCTTGGAAGTTCCTGCACCCGTGGCGAGTAAAAAGGAAGAACAGCCCGGTTAAGTTAAGATAAGGAGATGATTTAAGGTGTTTGGCTTTGGCAAAAAGAAGGAAGAAACAGCTGTTGTGGTATCTAATCCGGATCCGGTAGTTGTTGTGGAAGAGGTTAAAAAACCTAGCGTTATGAGAAAGAGGGAGTTTGGTAAAATGGAATATGAAGTATTGATTGGTAAAAACACTGCTATTAACGGTAACATCAACATTAACGGCTGCACCCGTATTGATGGTGTAATTGATGGCACCCTTGCTGTTGACAGCGATTTGTTCATCGGTGAAACCGGTGTTATCCGTGCTGCTGTATATGCTCAAAATGCTAATATCTCCGGTACTGTAACCGGTAACATTGTTTGCCGTGGTCGTTTGGAATTGATGGCTACCGCTAGAATTAACGGCGACATTAAATGTGGTACCTTGGTTATTGCTGAAGGCGCTGAATTTAACGGCAAGTGCGAAAAAATTGTAGCTGCCGAAGCAATCGCTGAATAATTTTTTGACAAGCATTCAAAACATACTCGTCTTTGACGGGTATGTTTTTCTTTATTTTAGGAAAGCTTCATATTATAATAAAATAGTTACAATAAATTTTTAGTGAGGTCAGAAAATGCGTTTAAGAAAGAAACCTTGGATTGAAAAAGCAATGGTCGAGCTGATTGGCGATTATGTATTGATGCACGACTTGGAACAATATAAAGGCAAATGGCAGGAGCTTTTCCCCGGTAAAAAGCTGTGCTTGGAAATTGGTTGCGGTAAAGGTCGCTTTACCATTGGCATGGCAGAGCTGTTCCCGGAAAAAGCTTTCATTGGCATTGAAACCCAACACGACATTGCCTACTATCCCGGCAAGGCTGCCAAAGATAAAGAAATGGATAATGTAAAAATTATCTGCGCTAATGCAGAAGCGCTTAACGAATGGTTCGAGCCCGGTGAAATTAAAGAACTGTATTTGAATTTTAGTGACCCGTGGCCTAAAGCTCGTCACGCTAAACGTCGTCTTACCCACCGTGGCTTCTTGGCAAAATACGCACAGCTTCTTGGAGCAGGCGGTCATCTGCGTTTTAAAACTGATAACAGAGCGCTCTTTGATTTTTCTGTTGAGGAGTTCAAAGAATTTGGCTGTGAGATTATTGCTTTAAGCTACGATTTGCACAACTCTGAATACGATAACCCTGTGCAAACTGAATACGAGCAAAAATTCAGTGCGAAGGGTACTCCGATTAACTTCTGTGAAGTAGTTTTTAAATAATTTGTTTTATACTCTTGCGCGTGCTTTTTGTGTGGAGTGAATTTAATGAATAAAAAGTTTATGTTTTGGGAAAATCCCAAGCAGGCTATTTGGTATATGTTGGGAGCGCTTCTCTTTGTAGGCTGTGCCAATGTATTTAGTGCCAGCTACATAAGGGCGGAAGCAGATGGCAGTAACACTTCCTTCTATTTAATAAGGTATGTGGTGTATTCTGTTTTAGGGCTTATTGCCATGCAGATTACGAGAAAATTTAGTTATCGTCATTTGCTAAGTCGCAATGCTGTAATGGGTATGGGTGCCATCATTTTACTGATGTTAATTTTGGTTCCCTTCATTGGTTTAGAAAGTGGCGGTGCTCGTCGTTGGCTAGGCATAGCTGGCTTTACCATACAGCCCTCGGAATTTGCCAAGCTTGTAATAATTATGATATGTTCCCGCTACTTGGGCTTGCTTATGAAGAAGCGGTTGCCGGTTAGCTTTATTTCCGGAGACGGAATGATTTGCGCAGGTATTGCGCTGGTCTATGCGGTTTTAGTTCAAAAGCAACCGGATATGGGTACTGCTGCAATCATTGTTGCCCTTACTTTTTGTGTGTTCATAGTAGCAGGGTTGCCCTGGTCCCAAATAATTTCTGTTTTTGCACTTGGAGCAGTGGGAGCAGTGTGTCTTGTTTTTGGTGCAAGTTACCGTTACGACCGCATCAAGGTTTGGTTCAACCCGTGGATTGACGAAGCTGGCGATGGCTATCAAATGGTACAGTCCTTGCTTTCCATTGGTAGTGGTGGCTTGACCGGTACCAATTGGGGTGGCGGTACTTCCAAGTTTTTCTATTTGCCGGAAGCCCATACAGATTTTGCCTTCGCTGTGTTCTGTCAGGAAAACGGCTTTTTAGGTGCGTGTCTTTTGATGACCTTGTTTATCATATTGGGCGGTGCTTTGCTGCAAATTGCAGTGCGTGCCAGAGATGAGCGTGCTTTTCTTTTGGCAGCAGGTATAAGCTTCCTGATTGTTGGTCAAGCGGCAGCTAATATGGCTATGGTTTGTGGTTTGTTCCCCGTAATTGGCGTTCCTTTGGTATTCATTAGTTATGGTGGCTCGTCCCTTTTGGCTTCTATGATTGCCATTGGTTTAGTTATTTCTGTTTATGATGAAGAAGTTAAAAAATCCGAAGAGGAAATTGTTGAGCAGTATGAGGAGCGTCGCAATGACCTGCGTGTGATTGGCAGGAGGTGGCAACCTAAATGAAACATATGCGAGATAATAAGCTGCGTTATGCTGGCCTTTGCGGAATAATTCTTTTGATTTTTGGTGCTGTTGTTTTGCGTTTAGTGTGGCTGCAGCTGTGGGATACTGAGCGCTTGGCAAAAATGTCCGAGCAACAGATTACTGCGGATATTACTAAGAAAAACCCTCGCGGAAAGATTTTAGACCGTGATGGTGAAGAGCTTGCCGTTAGTATGATGACAAGTTCTTTGTACGTTGACCCCTTTGAAATGGTTGATACCTTGCAGGGCAAAAAACAAAAAGAGCCTATTCGTGACGTGAAGCGTTTAGGCGCTGAGCTACTGGCTCCTGTTTTAGAAATGAGCGTTGAAGAATTGCACGAGCTCTTTAGTGCGGAAGGACGCTTCCTGTGGGTGAAGCGTACCATGGAGCCTCAGCTTGCTGAGCAGGTAAAGGCTATTATTAAGGAAAACAATTTGCCCGGCTTGTACTTTTTGGAAGAAAGCAAGCGATATTACACTAAAAAAGGTGCTGCCGCCCACGTCTTAGGTTTTGTAGGAACTGATGACATTGGCTGGAGTGGCATTGAATATTCCCTTAACACCGTGCTTAGTGGTGCTGAGACCAGGCATGAGGCAGTGTTTAATGCTTTGGGCGGACAAATGTTAGGGGAAAACACCAAGTCAAATAAACAGGAAAATCTGTTCCAAGTTTATTTAACTTTGGACGGCAAGATGCAGTACGTTTTGGAAGACGCCATGGAAGAAGCAATCAAACGTACCAAGGCAAAAGGTGCTGCTGCCATTATTATGGATCCTTATACCGGTGAAATTTTAGGTATGTCCAGCAGACCCACCTTTGATCCCAACCATTACGGAAATTATGACCCGCAGGTTTGGAGCAATAAGGCGATTTCCATGATTTATGAGCCCGGTTCCGTATTTAAACCCATTGTTGCTTGTATGGGCTTGGCGGAGCAAATGATTACCCCTAATACTATGTTCCAAGACGATGGCAAGATTCAAATTGCTGACCGTACTATTCATAACTGGGATTATAAATGGGAATATAAAGGCAAGGGAAAAATACCCTTCTCTGAAATCATCAAGCATTCCGTAAATACAGGTATGGTTCAGTTGGGCATGGAGCTTGGCGCCCATCGCTTGACAAATTATAGTAAACGTTTTGGCTTTGGCGAACCTACAGGCATAGAGTTGCCCGGTGAAGAAAGCGGTATTCTTTATAAAGCAGAGGATATGTACGAGCCTGACGTGGCAACTATGGCGATTGGTCAAGGTATTGCGGTAACACCCATTCAAATGTTGCGTGCTATCTGTGCAATTGCTAATGGTGGCGAGCTTTTGCAACCCTACATTATTAAAAAGATAGTTGCGCCCAACGGTGACGTTGTACGTGAGGGTAAGAAAAAAGTTATCCGTAACGTCATAAGCAAGGATACTGCGGCTAAAGTGCGTACCATGATGGAGCAAGTAGTTGCTGGTGGCGGTGGTAAGTCTGCGGCAATTACAGGTTATCGCATTGCAGGCAAAACAGGTACCGCAGAAAAGCTGGCAGAAAAAGGCGGCTACGAAAAAGATAAGTACATTGCTTCTTTCGTAGGCTTTGTTCCTGCAGATAAGCCTAAGTACGCTATGCTGGTAATGATTGATAATCCTCAAGGTGCGTTTTATGGTTCTCAAGTTTGCGCGCCTATCTTCCGCGATACTCTGCAACAAATTTTAGTTGCTAAGGGTATTCAACCTATTAGCGAAGAAGGCTTGCCTTCCTTCGAGCAGTTGGAGCAAGCTGAGGAAAAGGTTGCACGAGCTAACCAGATTGTACCGCAATTGACCCTGTTACCTGACGGCAAAATTAAGTTGCCTGATTTTAAAGGCGTGGATATGCGCAGGGCAGCTGGTATTATTCGTCAGGGAAGACTGCGGATGAAACCTCATGGCAGTGGCTTTGCGTATAAGCAAGAGCCTAAAGCTGGCTCTGTAGTTGCAGAAGGCGAGACAATCGAAATATGGTTTAAATAAAAATTTACCCGTAGAATGTTTTCTGGCAGGAGAACATATACTACGGGTAGAATTATTTAGGTGGTGTTTTAGGCACTTTTAGTGTGTTCGTGAAATCTTTAAAATAAAAAATTAGGAGGGCGAAACATGTTATCCGATATCGAAATTGCTCAACAAGCGAAAATGTTAAAAATTACTGAAGTGGCTGCTAAACTTGGCATTCCCGAAGAAGACATCGAAATGTATGGCCGCTATAAAGCGAAATTATCCATGGATTTAATCCGCAGAATGGAAGCTGAAAAACCGGGCAAACTTGTTCTCGTAACTGCAATTACTCCGACTCCGGCAGGCGAAGGTAAATCTACTACCACTGTTGGCTTGGCACAAGGCTTGGCAAAAATTGACAAGAACGTTATCGTAGCACTGCGTGAACCTTCCCTTGGTCCTTGCATGGGCGTTAAGGGCGGCGCTGCTGGTGGCGGTTATTCCCAAGTTGTTCCCATGGAAGACATCAACCTCCACTTTACCGGTGACTTCCACGCAATTACCTCTGCTCACATGCTCCTTTCTGCAATGGTAGATAACCATGTGCAACAAGGCAATGCTTTGAATATTGACCCGCGCCGTATCGTTTGGAAACGCGTTGTTGATATGAACGACCGCGAACTCCGTAACATCGTTGTTGGTTTGGGTGGCAAAGCTCATGGCGTTCCTCGTCAAGATGGCTTTGATATTACCGTTGCTTCCGAAGTTATGGCAATCCTCTGCTTGGCAACCAGCCTTCGCGATTTGAAAGAACGTCTTAGCAAAATTATCGTTGCTTACGACTATGCAGGCAAAGCTGTTACCGCTGGTCAAATCAATGCCCACGGTGCAATGGCTGCCCTCTTGAAAGACGCTGTTAAACCGAACCTTGTTCAAACTTTGGAAAACGTACCTGCAATTATCCACGGCGGTCCCTTTGCGAATATCGCACACGGCTGCAACAGTGTAATGGCAACTAAAACTGCTATGAAATTGGCAGATTACACCATTACTGAAGCAGGCTTCGGTGCTGACCTTGGCGCAGAAAAATTCTTTGACATTAAATGTCGTTATGCAGGTTTGAAACCGGACGCTGTTGTACTGGTTGCAACAGTTCGCGCTTTGAAAATGCACGGTGGCGTTCCTAAATCTGAACTTACCACTCCCAATGTGGAAGCAGTTAAAAAAGGTATCGTAAACCTTGAAAAACATATTGAAAACGTACAAAAATTTGGCGTGCCTTTGGTAGTTGCTATCAACATTTTTGCTCAAGATACTCCGGAAGAATTGGAAGCTGTACGTGAACACTGCGCTAAACACGGCGTAAACGTAGCACTTTCCGACGTATTCGCTCGTGGCGGCGAAGGCGGTATCGAATTGGCTAAAGAAGTAGTGGCTTTGGTTGAAGGCGGCACTGCAAACTTCAAACCCATCTACGAAGATGAACTGCCTTTGAAACAAAAAATCGAAACCGTTGCTCGTGAAATTTACGGCGCTGATGGCGTTAACTTTAGCAATGAAGCAGAAAAAGCTTTGGCTGATTTTGAAGCTATGGGTTATGGCAACCTGCCCGTTTGCATGGCTAAAACCCAATATTCCTTCTCCGATGACCAAACCTTGCTCGGTCGTCCCAGTGGTTTCAAAATTACCATTAAGAACTGCCGTATCTCTGCAGGCGCTGGCTTCATCGTAGTATTGACCGGCGACATTATGACTATGCCCGGTTTGCCGAAGGTTCCGGCTGCAGAAAAGATTGACGTTTCTGATGAGGGCGTAATTTCCGGTTTATTCTAAAATCGTTATAAGCACAGTTTAACTGTGTTGGAACTGTGATTGTTTTGTTATCCAGCACTTCTAACGATTTTAATGAGGTACTGATATTTATGAATACAATTATTATGAGGGGCAAACCCGTAGCCGATAAATATAGAGAGCTTATTGCCAGTAAAATAAATGCGGCGAAGGCAAATGGTCGTCTCGTAACTTTGGCAGTGGTCGTTGTTGGCGACGACCCTGCCTCCCACGTTTACAAAAATCGTTTAGTTAAGCTTATTAAAGAGCTTGGTGGCGAAGCAAAGGAAATAATTTTGCCAGAGGAAACTACTGAGGACGAAGTGGTTGGCGTTATCAAAAAAATGAATCGCAACCGCTACGTTACAGGTATTTTGCCTATGATGCCCATGCCTAAGCACATCAATAGTGACGTTGTTGGCACTGCCGTTGCTGCTAACAAGGACGTTGATTGCTTGAACTATTCTAATATGGGTGAGTTCTTTGTTGGCAAAAATCCTTATGCTGCTGCAACTCCTCGTGCGTGCATGGCTACCTTGGAGCATTACGGAATTGACCTTGAAGGTAAGAACGTAGTTGTTATTGGCCGCAGTAGCGTGGTAGGTAAACCTGTTGCTATGTTGGCGTTGCATAAGAATGCAACCGTTACTGTTTGTCATTCCAAGACCCAAAATCTTGCAGAGCTGACCCGTCAGGCTGACGTAATTATTGCTGCAGTTGGCAAGCCTTGCTTTGTTACTCCTGATATGGTAAAAGAGGGCGTTGTTATTGTGGACGTTGGCATAAATTCCGTTGATGGCAAACTGGTGGGCGATGTGGATCCTGCTGTCGAAGCTAAGTCTAGCGCCTTTACACCTGTTCCTGGTGGTATTGGTGTTGTTAG
>CALCUU010000197.1 GCA_937906915.1 uncultured Phascolarctobacterium sp.
CACAGCTTCTTCAATCTCAATGCTTTGCTTCGCACCTTGCTCTTCTTTAGCAGCTTCCTCCACATCATTGTCAAGGTCTACGAAGAAATCTGCCAGCTTACAGCCTAGTACGTCGTGAATTTTAAGCAGTACTTGTACGGTAACAGCAGTCCTGCCACTTTCTACATTGCTCAAGTTGGTTTGGCTCATGCCAATCTTCTTTGCCAGCTCGGATTGCTTCATTCCGCAACCTACACGTAGCGCTTTAATTCTGTTGCCAATTATGCTGAACTCTTTTTGCATTTATAACTCACCACTTTTGTATAATATAAAACTTTATTACATTTCGTAACATTTACAAATATTATACCACAGTTGTCCCCCCCTAAAAGACGCTTCGATAATTTTTTTCTTCTTTCTCTTGTTATATGCGAAGCGCCTCTCCTATGTTCGCAGCTACACTCCGTTCGTCATTTGTTATCATCTTCGTATTTACCAGAGTTATTTGTTACTACTCAACGCCATATTAATTAATTTCTTGTCTACAAATTTCTTGTTAAGCATTACATAACTCCAAGTTAGTAGTAACTACGGAAATAGGTAAGAAAAACTTGAAAAGTTTTTCTATGAACAGGGCAGAAGAAAATAAAGACAGGAAGGGGAAAAAGAAAACCTACGTAAAAGAAAAAGGGGAAGGACAGAAAAAAAGAAGACTCACTATATAAGTGGGTCTTTTTTAGGCAAAAAGGCCAATTTTTACAAAATAAAATTTTAAACGCTCGATTAAACTGCGCGAAGGACCCCTGTGAACCGGGGTAGAGGGTGGGTTTTTGAAGAATTTGTGAAGAAAAGCCTTGCAGGCTTGCCATTTTCTTGGTATTATATTATCCGTTGAGCTTTGTATCCCGTGCGATTAAAAATTTCAGCAATTATTTTTTTGAAAAAGATGTGAAATATCTTTTGAATGTGTTATAATTGTATCAGTTAGAAGAATGCTTTGTGAAAAATCTCTTGTTTTATGGCAGGAGTTTTTTTGCACGTGTCGAATACGATTATAGAAGAGTGTGAAGTGTCTGCGAAATTGACGTGAGCACTCTTTAAACAACGGTAAAGTCTTATGTGTAGGGCTGCTCTTGGCAGACTGCAGATAGGTTTTATATAAGGGAAACCTTAATAAACTATATGTCCTAAATATAAGGAGGAAGGTAAAAATGATCGACATTAAAGATCGCATTGTTGACGTAGTAGCTGACAAAGTTATGTCCGCTGAAGCTGCTGCAGAATTCGTAAAAGATGGTGACAACGTAGGTACCAGTGGTTTTACCCCGTCTGGCTATCCGAAAGCTGTTCCTCTGGCTCTTGCTGAAAGAGGCAAAGTTAACCCCTTCAAAATTAATGTATGGACTGGCGCATCCGTAGGCCCCGAAATGGACACCGCTATGAGCCAAGCAGGCATCGTTGACCGTCGTCTGCCCTATCAAACCAACAACGATATGCGTAAAGCTATCAACAATGGTTCCGTAAAATACACCGACTTGCACTTGAGCCATGTTGCTCAAATGTCCCGTTATGGCTTCTATGCTAACCGTCGTGACGTTGACGTTGCAATCGTAGAAGTTTGCAAAATCATCGACCTGGGCGAAGGCAAAGTAGGCTTGATCCCGACCACTTCCATGGGCAACAGCTCCTCTTATGTACAATCCGCTAAAAAAGTTATCGTAGAAGTTAACGTAACCCAACCGGTAGCTTTGGAAGGCATGCATGACTCCTATGTTCCCCTGGATCCTCCGTGCCGTGAACCCATCCCCGTTGTTGAATCCGGCACCATCATCGGCACTCCGTACATTCCGTGCGAAGTTGAAAAAATCGCTGCAGTAGTTGCTTGCGACATCACCGATAAAGTTCGTCCGCTCGGCGCTATCGACGAAGACGCTCAAAAAATGGGCAAAAACTTGGTTGACTTCTTCAAAGCTGAAGTTGCTGCTGGCCGCCTGCCGAAAAACTTGCTGCCGTTGCAATCTGGCGTAGGTTCCGTTGCTAACGCAGTTATCAATGGCCTCGTTAACTCCGACTTCGAAGACCTCACCGTTTACACCGAAGTTATCCAAGACGGTATGTTCGACCTGATCGACGCTGGCAAACTCCGCGTTTGCTCCGGTACCGCTCTGTCCCCGTCTCCGGAATGCCTCAAAAAATTCTATGAAAACGTAGAAACCTACAAAAAATACATCATCCTCCGTCCGCAAGAAGTTGCTAACAGCCCGGAAGTTGCTCGTCGTATCGGCGTTATCGCTATGAACACCGCTATCGAAGTTGACATCTATGGTAACGTTAACTCCACTCATATCTGCGGCACCAAAATCATGAACGGCATCGGCGGTTCCGGCGACTATGCTCGTAACGGCTTCTTGACCGTATTCTTCACCACCTCCTTGGCAAAAGGCGGCGCTATCTCTTCCGTAGTTCCGTTCTGCAGCCATATCGACCACACCGAACATGACGTTGACGTTATCGTTTCCGAACGTGGTGTAGCTGACCTTCGTGGCCTCTGCCCGAAAGAACGCGCTCTGGTTATCATCGACAAGATTGCTAACCCGAAATATCAACCGCTCCTGTTGGATTACTTCAACCGTGCATGCGAAGCTTGCGGCAACAGCCAAACTCCGCACATCCTGACCGAAGCATTCGATTTCCACAACCGTTTCGTTGCTACCGGCACTATGGAAAAATAATTCAAAAACTCTTGTTAAGTTTTTGAAAATAGGTTAAACTATAAAATGTACCTTGCCCATAGATGCTAGTTCTATGGGCGGGTCATTTATGAATTTGTTGACGAAGCGTGAGCTTTGCCATATACCGTCTTTGACGGAACACTCTCACCATCGTTTCGGATCCGTCCAATCCGAAATATGTAAACCAATATTTTTAAGGAGGATTTTCAGAATGGCATTTGAAGAAATTAAAGCTGGTTTAGAAAAATACACCGCTGGTGTAGAAGCTAAACTCGACAAAGCACCTGAACGTGCAAACCTCGCACCTAACAGACTGTACACCCCGTTGGATCTCGGTGAAGGCTTCGACTACGTTGAAAAACTGGGCTTCCCCGGTGAATATCCCTTCACCCGTGGCGTACAACCCACCATGTATCGTGGTCGTTTCTGGACCATGCGTATGTACGCTGGTTTCTCCACCGCAGAAGAATCCAACAAACGTTATCGTTACCTGCTGGCTAACGGCGGTTCCGGCTTGTCCTGCGCATTTGACCTTCCGACCCAAATCGGTTATGACTCCACCGACGCTATGTCCGAAGGCGAAGTTGGTAAAGTAGGCGTAGCTATCGACTCCTTGGCTGACATGGAAATCCTGTTCGACGGCATCGCTCTCGACAAAGTTTCCACCTCCATGACCATCAACGCTCCTGCTTCCGTACTCCTCGCTATGTACATTGCAGTTGCTGAAAAACAAGGCGTTTCCGCTGACAAACTCCGCGGCACCATCCAAAACGACATCCTGAAAGAATACGCAGCTCGCGGCACCTACATCTTCCCGCCCGCTCCGTCCATGCGTTTGATCACCAATATCTTCGAATATTGCTCCAAAAACGTACCGCTGTGGAACACCATCTCCATCTCCGGTTACCACATCCGTGAAGCTGGTTCCACCGCTTCCCAAGAAATCGCATTCACCATCGCTGACGGTATCGCTTATGTAGAAGCTGCTATCAAAGCTGGTTTGGACGTTGACGCTTTCGCTGGCCGTCTGTCCTTCTTCTGGAATGCTCACAACAACGTACTCGAAGAAGTTGCTAAATTCCGCGCTTCCCGTCGTGTATGGGCAAAAGTTATGAAAGAACGTTTTGGCGCTAAAAAAGCTAAATCCATGATGCTCCGCGTTCATACCCAAACTGCAGGCTCCATGCTGACCGCTCAACAACCGAACAACAACATCGTTCGCGTTGCTTTGCAAACCGCAGCTGCTGTAATGGGTGGCACCCAATCCTTGCACACCAACTCCAAAGACGAAGCTTTGGCTCTCCCGACCACTGAATCCGTAACCATCGCTCTCCGTACCCAACAAATCGTTGCTTACGAATCCGGCTTGGCTGACACCGTTGACCCGTTGGGCGGTTCCTACTATGTAGAAGCTTTGACTGACAAAATCGAAGCTGAAGCTTGGGACTACATCCAAAAAATCGACGAAATCGGTGGCGCTCCGGAAGCTATCGCTAAAGGCTACATCCAAAAAGAAATCCAAGACTCCGCTTACAAATGGCAAATGGATATCGAAAAAGGCGACCGTATCATCGTTGGCGTTAACAAATTCCAACAAGAAGAAGAACCGCCGACAAACCTGCTCCGCGTAGACGGCTCTGTAGGCAAACTGCAAGCTGACAAAATCGCTGCATTGAAAGCTCGTCGTGACAACGCTAAAGTTGAAGAAACCTTGGCTGCTTTGGAAAAAGCTTGCGCAGGCGACGACAACCTGATGCCGTTCATCCTCGACGCTGTTCGTGCATACGCTACCGAAGGCGAAATCTGCGGCGTTATGAGAAAAGTATTTGGCGAATACAAAGCTAACATCACTCTCTAATTCCTAATTTGTAAACACTAACATTATACGGAGGTAACTTATAATGGCAAACGTTAAAGTTTTAGTTGCTAAACCGGGTCTTGATGGTCATGACCGCGGTGCTAAAGTTGTAGCTCGTGCATTGCGCGACGCTGGTTTCGAAGTAATCTACACCGGTATCCGTCTGACCCCGGAACAAATCGCTGAAGCTGCTCTGCAAGACGACGTACAAGTTGTTGCATTGTCCTTGCTCTCCGGCGCTCACAACACCCTGTTCCCCGCTTGCGTAGAACTCTTGAAAGCTAAAGGCTTGGAAGACGTTCTGGTAATCGGCGGCGGCGTTATTCCTGACGCTGACATCCCTGGCCTGAAAGCTGCTGGCGTAGCAGAAGTATTCACCCCGGGCACCCCGACCAGCAACATCGTTGACTTCATCAACGCTAACGTTAAATAATTTAGTTTTTTAACTTTTGTGCAGGGTGGACTTGTTCCACCCTGCATTAAAAAATACACTGACAAGACAAGGCGGTGTGAATTTTGGAAATCGTAGATAAATTATTAGATCATTCTCGTCTTGCATTATCTAAAGCAATTACTGCTGTTGAAAATGAATATGACGATGCTGTCAAAATTATGACAGAAATCTATCCCCATACTGGTAATGCTTATGTAATTGGTATCACTGGCCCTCCGGGTGCTGGTAAATCTACCCTGACTGATAAACTCGCAAAAGAATATCGCAAACGCGGTAAAACTGTTGGTATCGTAGCGATTGACCCTACTAGCCCGTACTCTGGCGGTGCTATCCTTGGTGACCGTATTAGAATGATGGATTTGATGGCCGATGAAGGAATCTTTGTTCGTTCTATGGCTACTCGCGGCAGCCTCGGCGGCCTCTCCCAAAAAGCAGGCGATGCTGTAAAACTTATGGATGCTTTTGGCATGGACGTAGTTATCGTTGAAACCGTAGGCGTTGGCCAATCTGAAGTTGACATTGTTAAAACTGCAGATACCACTATGGTTGTTGTAATCCCTGGCATGGGTGACGATATCCAAGCTATTAAAGCAGGTGTACTTGAAATCGGTGACCTTTTCACTATCAACAAAGCTGATCGTGAAGGTACAGACAAGCTCAACATTGAGATTGAAATGATGCTCGAATTAAATCCCGAACATGTTGGCTGGCGTCCTCCGATTAACAGGACCGTAGCTAGCAAGGGTGAAGGTATAGAAGCTGTTGTGGACTCCATTGAAGCTCACAAGGCATATTTGATTGACTCTGGTCGTTTGGCAGAAATCCGTAAAGCTCGTATTAAAAACGAAGTTACCGCTATGCTCAATGACCGTGTAAATCGCTACATCGACAAAGAAGTTGTTTCCACTGATGCATTTGACGAACTCGTTGTTAAGATGCAAAACCGTGAAATCGAACCTTACTCTGTCGTTGATGATATCGTTGGTAAAGTTTTAAAATAAAACAACCAAAATAACAAACTTTTAGGAGGAATTTACTATGGCATTCAAAACTATTTGCGTTGACCACATTGGTATTGCTTGCGCTGACCTCGATGCAGCTGCAAAAATTTACACCGAAGTTCTCGGCTTAGAAATCACCAACCGTGAAGAAGTTAAAGAACAAGGCGTTGCAACCGTATTCATTCCTTGCGGCGAAACCCTGCTCGAACTCCTCGTTGACATCACCGAAAACAACGATGGCCCGATCGGCAAATACATTGCTAAAAACGGCCCTGGCATCCAACACATCGCTCTGCGTGTAGATGACATCAAAGCTGCTATCGCTGACGCTGAAGCTGCTGGCATCAAAATGATCGACAAAGTTGCTCGTAACGGCGCTGGTCAAATGAAAATTGCTTTCGTTCATCCGAAATCTGCTGGCTGCCTGTTGGAACTCTGCCAACCGATGGCTACCTATGTTGACTAATTTATAAGCTTAGGTTTGTAAATTACTCAGGTATTTTTAACTTAGTTACATAGTGCAGAGCATGCAAGTGACATGCTCTGCATATGTATATAAAATTTGTTCTCCCAATAATGATGGAGGTGTAAGACATTGTCTACTCAAGAAAGAATTGAGAAAATGCTCAAAAAAGCCGAAGTTATCATTGCTGCTGGCGGCGAAAAACGCGTTGCTAAACAACATGAATCCGGCAAAATGACTGCACGTGAAAGAATCGCGGCTCTCCTCGACGAAGGCTCCTTCGTAGAATTGGACCGTTTCGTTCGTCATCGTTGCACCAACTTCGGTCAAGAAAAGAAAGAACTTCCGGGTGAAGGCGTAACCACCGGTTACGGCACTGTTGATGGTCGTCTTGTTTATGTATTTGCACAAGACTTCACCGTAGAAGGCGGCTCCCTCGGCGAAATGCACGCAGCTAAAATCGTTAAAGTTCAACGTTTGGCTATGAAAATGGGTGCTCCGCTCGTAGGTCTGAATGACTCCGGCGGCGCTCGTATTCAAGAAGCTATCGACGCATTGGCTGGCTATGGCAAAATCTTCTTTGAAAACACCATCGCTTCCGGCGTTGTACCGCAAATCTCCGCAATCATGGGTCCCTCCGCAGGCGGCGCTGTATACAGCCCGGCTCTGACCGACTTCATCTACATGGTAAAAAACACTTCCAAAATGTTTATTACCGGCCCTGCAGTAGTTAAATCCGTAACTGGCGAAGACGTTACCCAAGAACAATTGGGCGGCGCTATGACCCACAACTCCACTTCCGGTGTTGCTCACTTCGCAGCTGAAAACGACGAAGACTGCTTGCAACAAATCCGTTACCTGCTCTCCTTCCTGCCTTCCAACAACATGGAATGCGCTCCGATCGTAGAAACTGGTGACGACCCGATGCGTATCGAAGAAAGCTTGAACACCTTGTTGCCTGACAACTCCAACCAAGCTTACGATATGTACACCGTTATCAAAGCTATCGTTGACAACGGCGAATACTATGAATCTCAAAAATATTGGGCAACCAATATCATTACCTGCTTCGCTCGTATGGACGGCAAAACCGTAGGTATCATCGCTAACCAACCGAAAGTTATGGCTGGCTGCCTCGATATCAACGCTTCTGACAAATCTTCCCGTTTCATCCGTTTCTGCGACGCTTTCAACATTCCTCTGTTGAACTTGGTAGACGTTCCTGGCTTCCTGCCCGGCTGCAACCAAGAATACGGCGGCATCATCCGTCACGGCGCAAAAATGCTGTATGCTTACTCTGAAGCAACCGTTCCCAAAATCACTTTGGTTACCCGTAAAGCTTACGGCGGTTCCTACTTGGCAATGTGCTCCCAAGACTTGGGCGCTGACCAAGTAATCGCTTGGCCGACTGCAGAAATCGCAGTTATGGGTCCTGCAGGCGCTGCTAACATCATCTTCAAAAACGATCCTGATGTTGCTGCTAAAACTGCTGAGTACATCGACAACTTTGCTACTCCGTATCAAGCTGCTATGCGCGGTATGGTTGACATGGTTATCGAACCGAAAAACTCTCGTCCCACCATCATCAACGCTTTGCAAATGCTCGAATCCAAACGTGAAACCCGTCCGGCTAAACGCCACGGCAACATTCCTCTGTAATTCGTTGCAACAAGTTGCTTAGTGCTTAATATTTAAGAAAAGATGAGGTGAAATAAATGGGTCCCGTTACCACTAACCCTTGGTTGATTGCTCTTATCAACATGACCATCGTATTCGGCGTATTGATCGCTTTGGGCGTTATGATGAGCCTTCTCCAAGTAATCGATCCCACTAAAAAAAAAGCTGATGCTCCCAAAGTAGCTCCGGCTCCGGCAGCAGCTCCCGCTGCAGCTCCGGCAGCAGCTCCTGCAGCTTCCAACAACGATGAAATCATCGCTGTTATCGCAGCAGCAGTAGCAGCTCTTGGTTGCTCCGCTGACGACATCGCTTATGTTCGTCGTCTCCCGAACACTGGTTGGACCAACGCAGCTATCGTTGAAGCTAACACTGTTCGTAAAGAATGCTTCTAATTTAGCATTATAAAATTAATCTATTTATTTAAATACGAGATTTAAGGAGGATTCATTTCCATGAAAAATTACACTATCACCGTTAATGGTACCGCTTATGAAGTATGTGTAGAAGAAGCTGGCGCAGTTGCTGCTGCTCCGAAAGCTGCTCCTGCTCCGAAAGCTGCTCCCGCTCCGGCTGCTGCTCCCGCTCCGAAAGCTGCTCCGGCTCCGGCTCCGGCTGCTGCTCCCGCTCCGGTTGCTGCTGGCGCTACCACCGTATCCGCTCCGATGCCTGGTAAAGTATTGTCCGTAAACGTTAAAGTTGGCGACGCAGTTAAAGCTGGCGACGTTCTCATGATCCTCGAAGCTATGAAAATGCAAAACGAAATCATGGCTCCGGCTGACGGCACCATTTCCGACGTTCGCGTATCCGCTAACCAAACCGTTTCCACCGGCGACGTTATGATCGTTCTCTAATTTTTAGTTATAGTTCGCAGTTTAACTAGAAATTATTAAAACTAAAAATCCAATTGGAAGGGCTCCTTCGCAAGAGCCCTTCCCAAATTGAAAATTGGGAGGATATTAAATGGAAGCTTTTCTCGTTGCTTTAGCATCTGTTTGGGCTGACTCCGGTTTCTCCGCTTTGACTGGCGGCCATGTTATCATGATTTGCGTAGGTCTTATTCTTCTTTACATGGCAATTGGCAAAGGTTTCGAACCCCTGCTGCTCTCTCCGATCGCATTCGGTTGCATTCTCGCAAACATTCCTAAAAACGGCTTTGACGCTCCTGGCGTAATGTCCGTTATCGCTTATGGTATTCACCACGAAGTATTCCCGCCGTTGATTTTCTTGGGCGTAGGCGCAATGACCGACTTTGGTCCGTTGATTGCTAACCCCAAAACTTTGCTCCTCGGTGCTGCTGCTCAAGGCGGCGTATTCGTAGCATTGCTCGGCGCTATGCTCCTTGGCTTTAACGTACAAGAAGCTGCTGCTATCGGTATCATCGGTGGCGCTGACGGCCCGACTTCCATTTACTTGGCTGCTAAAATGGCTCCCCAACTGTTGGGCGCTATCGCAGTAGCTGCTTATTCCTACATGTCTTTGGTTCCGCTGATTCAACCGCCTATCATGATGCTCTGCACCACCGCGGCTGACCGCAAAATCGTGATGAAACAATTGCGTCCGGTTTCCAAATTCGAAAAAATCACTTTCCCCATCATGTGCACCATCATCATCTCCTTGCTGTTGCCTTCCGTAACCGCATTGATTGGTATGTTGATGCTCGGTAACTTGTTCAAAGAAGCTGGCTGCTTGGATCGTCTGTCCGACACCGCACAAAACGCTTTGATGAACATCGTAACCATCATGCTTGCTACCGGTACTGGTTGCACCATGTCCGCAGAATCCTTCTTGAACTATCAAACCATCCTGATCATTTGCTTGGGCTTGGTAGCATTCATCGCTGGTACTGCTATGGGCGCTCTCTTCGGTACCCTCATGTGCAAACTCGACGGTGGTCAAACCAACCCGTTGATCGGTTCCGCAGGTGTATCCGCAGTTCCGATGGCAGCACGTGTATCCCAAAAAGTTGGTCAACAATGCAACCCTGCTAACTTCCTGCTCATGCACGCTATGGGCCCCAACGTTGCAGGCGTAATCGGTACTGCAGTAGCTGCAGGTACCATGTTGGCTATGATTGGCCCCGTTGCTAAATAATTAAAATTTTAGCAAAAACAAATTAAAATTCTAAACTCCCCAAAAAATAAAGGCTCTGCAATTTTGCAGAGCCTTTTTTTGATGAGATTAAGGAGTTAGAAAGAAAAGGGCAAAAAAAATAACCAGTTCGCAGCTGGTTATTTCTTTTTGTGCTAAAGACCAAGTTCGCAATGCCTTTAGCGTTTTCTCCCAACTAACAATGTTCGCAAATTGAAAATTGAGAGGATATTAAATGGTTGCTTCACTTAGGTATTTTAGCAGATTGCTCGATGAAAACTGTTGCAACGGTCACGGAATTTTATATTGAAAATAAATTTAAAATAACGAAAGTAATTAAAAACAATAAAGTAATTAAAGTAATTAAACGGTGTAAAAACATTGTGACATTGGCAACAGTTAGTTAAAAAAATAAATTTTATACTTATGTAAGTAACATAAGTAATTACTTATGTTACTAAAATCCCCGTCTCGTATTTTTAGAAAGAGGTGATAGTGATGGGACCCGTTACCACTAACCCTTGGTTGATTGCTCTTATCAATATGACCATCGTATTTGGTGTATTGATTGCTTTGGGTGTAATGATGAGTCTGCTGCAAGTAGTAGACCCGACCAAGAAAAAAGCTTAGGTTTATAAGCAGCTTGCTGCTTTAAGCTATCTTGTCTAAGAAAAGTTTAGTCTAAAATTAAGTAACTGTTGTGCTGATTGCGAAGGGGAGACATGATGTACCATAGTTTTTGTTTTAGAAAAGCTTTTGAAGATGAGATATTTTATTTATTTCGTCGCCTTTGGCGATGCGCATTCATTATTCATACTAAAGTCCCGAAAGGGAAATAAGGAGGAAATTTATCCATGTTTGAGGCTTTTATCGTAGCTTTAGCATCTGTATGGAATGACTCCGGCTTCTCCGCTTTGACTGGCGGTCATGTTATCATGATTGTTGTAGGCCTGGTTCTTCTTTACATGGCAATTGGCAAAGGTTTCGAACCCTTGCTGCTCTCTCCGATTGCATTCGGTTGCATTCTCGCAAACATTCCTAAAAACGGCTTCGAAGCTCCTGGCGTAATGTCCGTAATTATGTATGGCATTCACCACGAAGTATTCCCACCGCTGATCTTCTTGGGCGTAGGCGCAATGA
>CALCUU010000198.1 GCA_937906915.1 uncultured Phascolarctobacterium sp.
CCAAAGACGGTTTCATAGTTCGTGCAGACTATAAAGGCGCTGACGCTTCCGTTCCCGGTTCCTATGGCGTACATGTTCAATGGTTTGACCAACCGATTAACGCATTCTTGAGCCCGACCACTGATGCTACCCAATTTACTGAAGATGGTGGTTATGAAGGTTGGAACCTTGGTGTTGACTATACCTTGGCTAAAAACATCCAATTGTGCGTAAACTACTATGACACCGAAGCTAAAATTGGCTCCGAAGATGACGAAGTATTGTACAGCGAATTGTACTTCTTCTTCTAATTCTAGGATTAGTTAGTTTTACAAGCTTTAAATTAAAAATGAAACCCTCCTGTTGCGTGCAACGGGAGGGTTTTGTGGTGTATAGAAGCTCCCTCAATTAAAAAACTAAATAATTTTTAAACCCGCTGTCCCCACCAAAAAGACAACTTCCGATTCTGTTTTTGGGCTTTGTCTTACAAATACGGACAAACTAAATGGAAAAGGTGAAATAAAAAAACTTGCTTTGTTACATATGCAGGAATGTTCCTGTTTTTTACTGGATAGTTTTGTAAATTTTACACTGTAAAATAGTGTTGTCAAACAATTTACAAAATGGTATAATCTTACCGTATATAATTAAGCTGCGCTTTAGGCAGCAGCAGAAAAGAAAAGGGGTTATATTATGAAGTTGAAAAAAGTCATGTCTGTATTGCTTGCTTCTGCTGTAATGCTCGGCGCTCTCACCGGCTGCGGCGGCGACAAAAAAGAAGCTAAAAAAGCTGATACCGTAAAAGTTGGCGTATTCCTGCCTTTGACTGGCGATAACGCTGCTGGTGGCGAACTGGAATTGCGCGGCGTTAAACTTGCTCACAAACTCCATCCGGAAGTATTGGGCAAAAAAGTTGAATTGGTTGTTGCTGACAACAAATCCGACAAAGCTGAATCTGCTTCCGTAGCAGCTCGCTTGATTGAAAAAGACAAAGTTTGCGCTTTGATCGGTACCTATGGCTCTTCCTTGGCTATGGCTGCTGGTAACATCGTTAAAGAAGCTAAAGTTCCGGCTATCGGCACTTCCTGCACCAACCCGCAAGTAACCGCTAACAACGATTACTATTTCCGTGCTTGCTTCATCGATCCGTTCCAAGGCACTGTAATGGCTAACTACGCTTACAAACAAGGCGCTCGTAAAGTTGCTATCGTACAAGAAGTTTCCAACGACTACTCTGTAGGCTTGGCTAAATTCTTCAAAGATGCATTCGTTAAACTGACCAATGATCCGGACTGCATCGTTGACATCGCTAACTATCAAACCGGCGACAAAGACTTCACCGCTGTTTTGACCAACCTTAAAGCTAAAAACCCGGACGCAGTATTTGCTCCTGGTAACTTCACCGAATCTGCACTGCTCATTAAACAAGCTCGTCAACTTGGTATGACCATTCCCTTCATGGGCGGCGATACTTGGGAAACCCAAGAATTCATCGACGTTGGTGGCAAAGAAGTTGAAGGCGCTGTAATGTCTACTGCATTCGACCGTGAAAAAGCATCTACTCCGGAAGCTCAAAAATTCTTGAAAGCTTACACCGACGAATACAAATCTGAACCTTCTGCACTTTCCGCAATGGCTTATGACGCTTACCTGATTACCGTTGACGCTATCAAACGCGCTAACAGCACTGATTCTCAAAAGATTCGTGACGCTCTGGCAGCTACCAAAGACTTGGAAGCAGTTACCGGCAAAACTACTTTTGACAAAAACGGTGACCCGATTAAAGCTGCTGTTATTAAAGAAGTTAAAGACGCTAAATTCAAATACTTGGATTTCGTAGGCGTAAACTAATTTTATGACCGCTCATATGCTCCCACTTCCGTCGGAGGCGGGAGCATATTTTCTTGATTATTTATGGTGGTGAAAAGATGGAATTCTTTCAGGCGATTCTAGATATGTCCGCAGTTAGCTTCGCACAACATTTTGTTAACGGTTTCTCTTTGGGCAGCTTGTATGCGTTGATTGCGATTGGTTATACCATGGTTTATGGTATCCTTTTGATGATTAACTTTGCTCACGCAGATATCGTTATGATGGCCTGCTATTTTGCTTTCTTTGGAATTACTGTTTTTCACATCCCTTGGTACATTACCTTTGTGGGTGTAATTATTGCTACGGCACTCTTAGGTGTGCTGATTGAACGAACTGCATATCGTCCTTTGCGTGAGGCTCCGAAAAACTCTGTACTTATTTCTGCGATTGGTGCTTCCTTCTTGCTGGAAAACTTAGCTAACTATTTGTTCAGCGGTCGTCCGTTGCGTTTCCCGGAAATTCCGCTGTTAAGTCAGAACATTGCAGTGGGCGAAGTACAAATTCAAGCTATCTGTTTGGTTATTCCCGTAGTAACCTTCCTGAGCCTTGCTGTACTGTTGCACATTGTTAATCATACTAAAACCGGTATGGCGATGCGTGCCGTATCCAAGGACTACGAAATTGCCAGAGTTATGGGTGTAGATATTGATAAAATTATTTCTATTACCTTTATTATCGGTAGTGCTTTGGCTGCTATCGGTGCATTTATGTGGGGCGTTCGTTACCCTGGTATTACTCCGTACTTAGGCGTTATGCCCGGTTTGAAATGCTTCATTGCTGCGGTTATCGGTGGCATTGGCAATATTAAAGGCGCAGTTTTGGGTGGCTTTATCCTGGGCTTGGGCGAAATCTTCATTGTAGCTTTCTTCCCGCAGCTTTCCGGCTACCGCGACGCATTTGCATTTATCGTTTTGATTATTATCCTGTTCTACAAACCCACTGGTTTGTTAGGCGTAAAAACTACTGAGAAGGTGTAACTATGAAGAACAAAAGAGATATATTGCTGACCGTAGCTGCTCTTGTAGTTCTTTTTGGTGCTGCTTGCTACGCTCAGTTTGAAATGGGCTCCTATGTCCGCAGAATTATTAACCTTTGCTTAATTTATGCCATCATTGGCTTATCCATGAACTTGACCAATGGCTTTGCAGGTCAGTTCAGCTTGGGTCAAGCAGGCTTCATGGCGGTTGGCGCTTACGTTGTAGGCGTATTCACCGTTCCTGTTGAACTGCGTCCCAATGTTTTCTACGCAGAGCCTATGAACCCTATGATTGCAGATATTCAACTGCCTTTGTGGTTGGCGCTGTTATTTGGTGGTTTACTTGCTGCCTTAATTGCGTTCCTCATTGGTTGGCCTGTACTGCGTTTACGTGGTGACTATCTGGCAATTGCAACCTTGGGCTTCTCCGAAATTATCCGTATCTTGATTACCAATGCTCAAAGCTGGACTAACGGCGCACTTGGTATTAAGGATATTCCTGCACTCAACGACGTGCGCTACATCTTTGTTGCTACTGCAATTACCTTCCTCTTTGTAACCTGCTTGATTAACTCTTCCTATGGTCGTGCTTTCAAAGCAATCCGTGAAGACGAAATCGCAGCAGAAGCAATGGGCGTAGGCTTGTTCAAGCATAAATGTATGGCGTTCATGCTTAGTGCATTCTTTGCAGGCATTGGTGGCGGTTTGTACGCAACCTTGCTTGGTACTGTTGACCCCAAAAACTTCCTGTTTACTTTGACCTATAACTTCCTGCTCATCATCGTACTTGGTGGTATGGGCAGCATCACCGGCAGTATGCTGGGTTCCATTATCGTAACCGGTGGCTTGGAATACCTGCGTGTATTCGACGAACCTTTGGAGCTTTTCGGAATGGCAATTCCTCTGTTCCGCCCCGGCTTCCGTATGGTAATGTTCTCCGTCCTCTTGATGGCGTGCGTACTGTTCTGGCGTAAAGGTATTATGGGTACCAACGAATTTACTTGGGATAAATTCATCGCTTTCTGCAAGAATCCGGTGAAATATTTTACTCAGAAAGGAGCTAACCAATGAGCACCGTTCTGAAAACTGAAGCTATTACTATGCGTTTTGGCGGCGTAACCGCTGTAAACGAATTAAAACTTGATATTAAAGAGCATCAAATCGTAGCGCTTATCGGTCCTAACGGCGCAGGTAAGACTACTGCTTTTAATATGATTACCGGCGTGTACACTCCGACCGAGGGTAAAGTTAAATATACTGCTCCCGGTCATGAGGAAGTGGATATTACCGGTAAACTGCCTAGCGATATTGCGAAGATGGGTATTGCCCGTACCTTCCAAAATATCCGTCTCTTTAAAGACCTTTCCGTATATGAAAATGTAATGATTGCTAAGCACTTACATTTAAAATCTGACGTATTTTCCGCAGCGTTGCATTTGCCTTGGTACAATGCAGAACAACGTGCTATGGAAAAAGACGTTGAAGAATTGCTGAGAAAGGTAGATTTGTGGGAACTGCGTAACGAAAAAGCTTCCAGCTTGCCTTACGGTCAACAACGCCGTTTGGAAATCGTGCGTGCGTTAGCAACTGGTCCCAAGCTTCTCTTATTGGACGAACCGGCTGCAGGCATGAACCCCAAAGAAACTGAAGAACTTACTGAGTTTATCCGTCAAATTCGTGATGACTACAATCTGACCGTATTTATGATTGAACATCACATGGATTTGGTAATGGAAATTTCTGACTGGATTTACGTACTTGACTTTGGTATGGAAATTGCCCAAGGCACTCCGGCAGATATTCAAAATAACAGCCGCGTTATCGAGGCTTACTTGGGGGTGGATGAAGATGCTTAAAGTAGAAAATCTTGTTGTATCTTACGGTGGCATCGAAGCACTCAAAGGTATTTCTTTGGAAGTACCCGAAGGTAAGATTGTAACCTTGATTGGCGCAAATGGTGCAGGCAAATCTACCTTGCTCCGTAGTATCATTGGCTTGGTTAAACCTGGTCAAGGTAAAATCACCTATGAAGAAAAAGATATTACCGGCTTGAACTCTCAAAAGATTGTACAAACCGGTATTACCCTCGTACCCGAAGGTCGTCGTGTATTCCCCAACCTTACCGTTTTGGAAAACCTCAAGATTGGCGCATACCTGCGTAACGACAAAGAAGGTATCGAAAAAGATATCCGTTGGATTTATGATTTGTTCCCCCGCTTGGAAGAACGTAGCTGGCAAATGGCAGGTACTCTTTCCGGTGGCGAACAACAAATGCTGGCAGTAGGCAGAGCTCTCATGAGCCGTCCGAAAGTTTTGATGATGGACGAACCTTCCTTGGGCTTGGCTCCCTTGGTAATTAAAGACATCTTTAAAATTATCCAAGAGATTAACAACCAAGGCATGACCATTCTGCTTATCGAACAAAACGCTAACATGGCACTGAAAATTGCAGACATTGCTTACGTTTTGGAAACCGGCAGAATTACCATGACCGGTACTGGTAAAGAGCTTCTGGAAAATCCGGAAATCAAAGCTGCTTACCTTGGCAAAAAGAAAGATTAAGTTTTTAAATAGTCAACCAGTTTTGCAACGCTGGTTGACTATTCTTTTTTGCAATTATATAATAGAGTGCAATGAAAAAGATTTGGAGGCAATTTTTGTGATCTCTATTAAAGGACTGAAGCATTATTATACTGATGCTGATGGCAAAGAAGTAAAGGCCTTAGATGGCATTGATTTAGATATTAAAAAGGGTGAGTTCGTAGCAATCATAGGTGCTAATGGTAGCGGTAAATCTACCTTGGCTCGTCATTTGAACGCACTGCTTTTGCCTACGGAGGGAACCTGCACCGTAGGTGGCTTAGATACTGCAGAAGAAGCTAATATGTGGGATATTCGTCAGCAAGTTGGCATGGTGTTCCAAAATCCTGACAACCAAATCGTAGCGGCGATTGTCGAAGAGGACGTTGCCTTTGGTCCGGAAAATATTGGCGTGCCCAGCGAAGAGATTCGTCCCCGCGTAGAAAAGGCTTTGGCTGCAGTTGGTATGAGCGATTACGCAAAGCACGCTCCTCATTTATTGAGTGGTGGTCAAAAGCAAAGAGTTGCCATTGCAGGCTTGATGGCGTTGGAGCCGGACTGCATTGTTCTTGACGAACCTACTGCGATGCTTGACCCTCAAGGTCGCAAAGAGATTGTTGCTACCGTAAAAAGCTTGAACAAAGATAAAGGCATTACCATAGTTTACATTACTCACTATATGACGGAAGCACTTGCTGCCGATAGGGTAGTGGTTATGGAAAAGGGACACATTCGTTTTATGGGAACTCCCAAGGAAGTGTTCAGCCGTGTGGACGAGTTGGAAAAGCTGGGGTTAGAAGCACCCTTGGCAGCGAAGGTTGCCAGTGAATTGCGTAAGAGCGGTATTAAATTACCGAAAGATATTATTACTGATGAGGAGTTGGCACAGGCATTATGTCAATAAATTTAACAAATGTTTTTTATACATATATGACTGGCACTCCCTTTGAGCGTCAGGCGTTGAATGATGTTTCCGTAAGCATCGAAAAGGGCGAGATTCTTGCCATCATTGGTCACACTGGCAGTGGTAAGTCTACCTTGGTACAGCACTTGAATGGTTTGCTTAAACCTTCTAGCGGTAAGGTAACCATTGATGATATTGATATCTCCGGGCGTGGCGGCGAAGCTAAAAAGGCACGTCAGCAAGTCGGTATGGTGTTCCAATATCCGGAACATCAAATTTTTGCAGAAACTGTTTATGAGGACATTGCTTTTGGACCTCGCAATCGTGGCTTTAGTGCGGAAGAAGTTGATAAGCAAGTACACGAAGCAATGGCTTTTGTTGGTCTTGACTTTGATACCTTCGCTAAGCGTTCTCCTTTTCAATTAAGTGGTGGGCAAATGCGTCGCGTTGCCATTGCAGGCGTAGTGGCAATGAATCCTGATTACTTAGTTTTGGACGAACCTTCTGCCGGACTTGACCCTCGTAGCCGTAACGCAGTGTTCAAAGAAATTTTGGCATTGCATAAGGAACGTGGCATTGCTATTGTCTTAGTAACTCACAGCATGGAAGAGGCTGCTAAATATGCAAATAGAATGCTCGTAATTAACAAGGGTAAGATTTTATTTGACGGCAAGCCTGCAGAAATCTTTAGCCAACATAAAGACGAACTTGTTGCAGTTGGTATGGACGAACCGCAAGTTTACAAGCTGAGTGCGCTTTTGAGAAGTAAGGGCTTGAACATTGCTGAAGGCATTACTGACAGCGCAGAGCTTGTTAAAAATATTAAAAAGGCAAAGGGGTGGAGATAATGTTAAGTGAAATTACTTTGGGACAATATTTCCCCGGAAATTCTTTCGTCCACCGCTTAGACCCCAGAACTAAAATTTTAGCAACCTTAATTTATATTATCGCTATCTTTTTGGCAGATACTCCGTTGGCGTATGGAATTTTGATTGGCTTTGCCGCTTTGGTAGTTGCTGTGTCTAAATTGCCCGTGGGTATGGTGCTGAAATCTTTAAAACCCATTTGGATAATTATCTTGATTACCATGGTTATCCATATGTTTACTGCTCCCGGTGAAACCGTTGTTTTTACTTGGAAGATTTTTAAAATTACAGAAGAAGGTTTAATTTTAGGTACTAAGATGGCGTTACGTTTAATCTTGCTCTTATTATTCTCTTCTGTTTTGACCTTTACTACTTCTCCCATTGTTTTGACTGACGGTATCGAAAAGCTGTTGCGTCCTTTCAAGGCGATTGGTGTACCTGCTCACGAGCTGGCAATGATGATGACCATCGCTTTGCGTTTCATTCCTACTTTATTGGAAGAAACCGATAGAATTATGAAGGCGCAAACTGCCCGCGGTGCAGATTTCAGCAGTGGTAATTTACTGGAGCGTGCTAAGAATATGTTGCCCTTGCTGGTTCCTCTTTTTGTTAGCGCCTTCCGTCGTGCGGAAGAGCTTGCCATTGCCATGGAGTCCCGTTGCTATCGTGGGGGCGAGGGCAGAACCCGTATGCACGAGCTTGCTTATAAAAGCATTGACTACACTGCCTTTGGCGCAGTAATTTTCTTAGCAGTTGGTTTGGCAGTGTTACGTTGGGGTGCAGGCTTATGCGCACTTTAAAATTAGTAGTTGCCTATGATGGCAGTGCTTACCACGGTTTTCAAAAGCAAAAGAATGCTGTTACCGTACAAAATATTTTAGAAGACGTGTTGAGCAAGTTGTGCGGTGAAGCTGTTACCTTGGCAGGCTCCGGTCGTACTGATGCAGGGGTACATGCTTGGGGACAGGTGGTTACCTTGGAAACAGAAGGAACCATTCCCTGCGCAAACATTATCCGCGCTTCCAAGAAAATGCTTCCACCTGACATCGTCATTGTAAGTGCAGAAGAAGTGGAAGCTGGGTTCCACGCTCGTTATAGTGCGAAGTGGAAACGTTACCAGTACCGTAT
>CALCUU010000199.1 GCA_937906915.1 uncultured Phascolarctobacterium sp.
AATAACAGAATAAAATGATTATGCCGCCGTTTTGACAAGATGGTCAAAGCAGCGGCTTTTTTAGTGAAAAGTATGTGAAATAATATTAAAACTTCTTAAAAAGTGTTGACTTATCAACATGTTGATAGTATATTTAGATTGTGATTAGCACTCAAACTTGATGAGTGCTAACAACAGGAGGGCCTAATATGGATTTAAGTGAAAGAAAACTAAAAATACTGCAGGCCATCATCGCTGATTTTATCAGAACGGCTGAGCCGGTAGGCTCGAGGACCTTATCGAAGAATTACGACCTGGGAATAAGCCCCGCAACTATCAGAAACGAAATGTCGGATCTGGAGGAGTTGGGGTATTTGACACATCCTCACACTTCTTCGGGAAGAGTTCCTTCTGAAAAAGCCTACAGATTATATGTCAATCAGATGATGAACAAGCACGAACTTACTATCGAGCAGAAAAGTTCCATAGCAGCTCAGCTCAACGATAATGTCACAGAGCTTGAGAACATGGTACAGAGAGCTGCTCATGTGCTGTCTGAAATAACGAATCTCACAGCATTCGCCATGACACCGAGAAAGGATCTGGATACGCTCAAGTATATCAATCTGCTTCCGGTAGATGATTATACAGCAGTTCTGATGCTGGTATCGGAGAGCGGCAAAGTCTCGAACAAGGCTGTCAGATTCGACAAGGCTGTATCCGAAGAAACACTTAGGATACTTGCCAAGACAATGACGTATAATTACAGAGGCAAGACACTTAGTGAAGCACTCACTCAGGACATCATAGAAGACGTTCAGACGGATGCCGAAGCTATGGGAATGCTTGAAAATAACATCAAGCCAAGCTTCGTCAAAACACTTGAAGATATGCTCAACGTGAACCTTTATATGGATGGTCTCACAAATATCTTCTCGCTGCCTGAATATAATGACCTCGACAAGGCAAGGATGTTCCTGGAGATGGTAAATAAAAAGGAAGATTTCACGAAGACTCTCATTAACAGAGAAAATGGTGTAATAATAACCATAGGCAATGAGAATCAGGATGAACTGCTCAGTGACTGCAGCGTGATCACTGCCACATACCATGTCAATGGTAAGCAGCTTGGTAAGATAGGAGTTATCGGACCTACGAGAATGCAGTACGACGAAGTCACATCAGTTATTGAGTATCTTACAGACAATATAAGCAAAGCGTTCATGATAACAGGAGGAGACGGTGATGACGAAAGTTAACGGTGAAGATGTCATTAAGGAAGACATCAAAGATACCGAAGCCGAGCAGACGGTAGAAGAAAACGCAGCTGAAGATCAGAAAGTCGACGAAAAGGCAGAAGCTGCAGAAGAAAAGAAAGAAGAAAAAGAAGCAGAGCCTGAAGAAGACGGCGATGCTAAATACCTGAGACTTATGGCTGATTTCCAGAACTATAAGAAGAGGGTAGAAAAAGAGAAAAAGGATCTTTATTCATACGCTAACGAGAAGCTGGTAACTGAGCTTTTGGCAGTGCTGGATAATTTCGAAAGAGCACTTGCTCACGAAGATTCAGGCGACGGCTTCAAGGAAGGTATGGAAATGATATTCAAACAGCTTATGGACGTACTTGAAAAGTCCGGACTGGCTGAGATCGCAGCACTTGGCGAGGATTTCGATCCTAACTTCCACAACGCTGTGATGACTGAGGAAACTGAAGAATACGAAAGCGGCAAGGTTTCCGGCGTGCTGCAAAAGGGGTACACGCTCAACGGTAAAGTGATCAGACCATCAATGGTCAAGGTCGTAAGCTAGCTTTCGAAAATAGTTAATAGAAAAAGGAGATAAAAAAATGGGAAAAGTAATAGGAATCGACTTAGGTACAACAAACTCTTGCGTAGCAGTACTGGAAGGTGGAGAACCTGTAGTAATCGCTAACGCTGAAGGTAACAGAACTACTCCATCAGTTGTAGGCTTCGCTAAGAACGGTGAAAGACTGGTTGGAGAAACAGCTAAGAGACAGGCGATCACAAACCCTGAAAGAACTATCGCATCTATCAAGAGATACATGGGTACTGATCACACTGTAGAGATCGACAACAAGAAGTACACTCCACAGGACATTTCAGCTATGATCCTGGGCAAGCTGAAGGCCGACGCAGAAGCCTACCTGGGCCAGCCCGTCACCGAGGCTGTCATCACCGTTCCCGCTTACTTCACCGACGCTCAGCGTCAGGCCACCAAGGATGCCGGTAAGATCGCCGGTCTGGAAGTCAAGCGTATCATCAACGAGCCCACCGCTGCTGCTCTGGCTTACGGCCTGGACAAGGAGACCGAGCAGAAGATCATGGTCTACGACCTGGGCGGCGGTACCTTCGACGTGTCCATCCTGGACATCGGCGACGGCATCATCGAGGTTCTGGCTACCGCCGGCGACACCCGTCTGGGCGGCGACGACTTCGACCAAAAAATCGTTGATTGGCTGGTTTCCGAATTCAAAAAACAAGAAGGCATTGACCTTTCCAACGACAAAATGGCTATGCAACGTTTGCGCGAAGCTGCTGAAAAAGCAAAAATCGAATTGTCCGGCGTGTTGACCACCAACATCAACCTGCCCTTCATCACCGCAGGCGCTGACGGCCCGAAACACTTGGATATGGACTTGACCCGTGCTAAATTTGAAGAAATGACTTCCGATTTGGTAGAACGCACCATGGGCCCCACCCGTCAAGCAATGGCTGACGCTGGTCTCTCCGCAAGCGATATCCAAAAAGTAATCTTGGTTGGCGGTTCTTCCCGTATCCCCGCTGTTCAAGAAGCAATCAAAAAATTCATCGGTAAAGAACCTCACCGTGGTGTAAACCCGGACGAATGCGTTGCAATCGGCGCTGCTATCCAAGCAGGCGTACTTGCTGGCGAAGTTAAAGACGTACTGCTCCTTGACGTAACTCCGTTGTCCTTGGGTATCGAAACCTTGGGTGGCGTATTTACCAAAATCATCGACCGCAACACCACTATCCCGACTTCCAAAAAACAAGTATTCTCCACTGCAACTGATAACCAACCTTCCGTTGATATCCATGTATTGCAAGGTGAACGCGAAATGGCAGCAGATAACAAAACCCTCGGTCGCTTTGAACTGGGCGGTATCCCCGCTGCTCCGCGTGGAGTACCCAAAATCGAAGTTGCTTTCGACATCGATGCTAACGGTATCGTAAACGTAAGCGCTAAAGATCTTGGCACCGGTAAAGAACAAAAAATCACCATTACTTCCTCCGGTTCCTTGAACAAAGACGAAGTAGACAGAATGGTTAAAGAAGCAGAAGCTAACGCTGAAGCAGATAAAAAACGCAAAGAAAGCGTAGAAGTTCGTAACCAAGCTGACAGCCTGTGCTATCAAGCAGAAAAAACCTGCAAAGATATGGAAGGTAAAGGCAAAGACGAATTGATTGGCAAAGTTAAAGCTGCAATGGATACCCTGAAAGAATCCATGAAAGGCGACGACTTGGAAAAAATCAAAGCTGATACCGAAGCTTTGACCAAACCGCTGTATGAACTTTCTGCTGAACTCTACAAAGAAACCGAAGCTGCTAAAGGTGCTGGCCCGGAAGCTGGCGCAAGCAAAGCTGACGACGATGTAGTAGATGCAGAAGTAGTTGACGACGACAAAAAATAATTAAATTTAGGATGGTGTAAACTTTGAGTAAAAGAGATTATTACGAGGTCCTGGGTGTGTCTAAAACAGCTACCCAAGATGAGCTGAAAAAAGCATACCGCAAACTGGCGCGTAAATATCATCCTGATTTGAATAAAGATAACGCGGAAGCTGCAGAAAAGTTTAAAGAATGTAATGAAGCTTACAGTGTTCTTTCCGACGAGCAAAAACGCGCCCAATATGACCAATTCGGTCACGCTGCCTTTGAAAACGGTGGCATGGGCGGCGGTGGCGGCTTCGGTGGAGCAGGTGGTTTCGGAGGCTTTGGCGGCAGTGGCATGGAAGATATCTTCGATATGTTCTTTGGCGGTCAAGGCGGTCGTGGCGGTAGAAGCTCTAAGGCTGGCCCCCAACGTGGCGCAGATTTGCGCTTCGATTTGGAAATCTCCTTTGAAGAAGCTGCCTTCGGCTTGGAAAAAGAAATCAACCTGTATCGTGACGAAGTTTGCGACCATTGCCATGGTGAGGGCGCAGAACCCGGCTCCAAGGTAGAAACTTGTCCCGAATGTAATGGTAGCGGTTATGTGCGCTACACTCAAAACACTATGTTCGGTCAAATGGTTAATGAACGTCCTTGCTCCAGATGTAAGGGCGAAGGCAAAATCATTAGCGAACCCTGTAAGGAATGTAGAGGCAAAGGCACTGTAAAACGCAACAAGAAGCTTAAAGTTAAGATTCCTGCGGGCGTTGACAATGGTTCCCGTCTGCGTGTTGCTGGTGAAGGCGAAGCAGGTGCTAAGGGCGGACCTAGCGGTGACTTGTACGTTTACCTGTACGTGAAGCCTCACAAGTTCTTTGAACGTGATGGTACTACTGTATTGTGCGAAGTGCCCATTAACATTGTTCAGGCAACCTTGGGTGCGGACATTAAAGTTCCCACACTTGATGGTCAAGTTACCATGAAGATTCCCGAAGGTACTCAACCTGGCAAGGTAATGCGCATTAAGGGCAAGGGTATTCCCAGCCTGCGTAATAGCAGCCGTGGCGACCAATTGGTACGCATCAAAGTTGTTGTTCCTACCAAGCTTAGCGATAAACAAAAGGATGCTTTACGCAAGTTTGCTGACATTAGCAAAGATAATATCAACCCCGAAGAAAAAAGCTTCATGGATAAAGTGAAGGACTTTTTCAAATAAGTAAGACAAAAATTAAAGGACGTTCTCGAATTTTCGAGAGCGTCCTTTGTACGTTAGTAGTTATTCAAATTTAGTATTCAACTTCGTAGCGGTGCCGAACTCTGTGTAGGTGAGGTCAGCGTTGCGTAAATCTGCGTTGTCTAAAACTGCGGCGTTGAATTTAGTGTTGGCGAGAACGGAGCTACGCAAATTAGCCTTGCCCATTTTGGCACTGGTCATATCCGCTTCCGTCAGGTCAGCGTGTTGAAGCTTGGTGCTGAAAAGGTTTGCCCCTGTGAAGGTAGCGTTTTTAAGTTGTGCCTTGTAGAGCCAAGCGTAGGGAAGATTTGCATTTGTGAAGTTAGCGTAGTCCGCAACAATGCTGTCCATAGAAGCTTCCTGTGCCTCTATGTGTTGCAGGTTGGCGTTTAAGAATTTTGCTCCACGCAGTTGGGCACGGTAAAAATTGCTGGCGCTTAAATCTGCGTTGGTAAAATCAGCCCCTGCACCATTGGTGTACTTAAAGCTTGCACCGGTAATGTCTGCACCTCGGAAGGTAGCATTGTGCATCAAGGCGTGGTCCAACACTGCGTCGTTGAGGCGGGTGTTGTTGAAATTTGTACCTACCAAGCGAGCCTGATTGAACTTGGTACCTTCAAAATTACGGGCAGAAAGATCCAAGCCGGAAAGGTCTGCACCAGACAGGTCGCCACCTACACAGTTACCACCAGCTTGTACTGTTGCCAAGTCTTCGTTGCTGTAGGCAAGGGCAGTGCTGGAAATGCTAAGGCAAGCCAGCAGAATAAGAAGTTTTTTCATAAGCTTACACCTTCTATGCTTCGTCAAAGAGTGCTTTTAATTCGTTAGGGTCATCGGGAAGATGGTCGATGATTTTCCAAGGCTTAACTTGCTCGAAGTCTTCGCGACTATAGCTGGAACCATTGAGTACGATTAAGCATTTAGCGTCGATTGCGTTAGCGCATTTTACATCGTTAGGAGTATCGCCCACGAAAATAAATTGGTCGGGGGTGATGGTGGGGTCAACGGAGTAGAAGCGTTGCCACAAAATCTTTGCCAGCTGGGAACGGTCTTCGCTCATTTCGCCAAAGGCACTGCGGTTGAAGTCAAAGTATTCTTCAATGCCGTAGTGAGCGAGCTTTAGCTTAGCACCGGTTTTGGTGTTGCCAGTGAGTAAGCAGTTCATATAACCGTTGGCAGGGTCGCTGAAAAATTTTAAGGTTTCTTCTACATTGTAGAGCAGGCTACCAAAGCATTGAGGTAAGTGCTTGGGTAATGCCATGTGGTAGCGGATGAGCAGATTAGCTGCGTCTGCCGCGTTGAACTTGCCTTTAATTTGCAGTACTGCCCCGCGAATAATGTCAGAGTCCGTGCGACCGGCAAGGGTCTTGTCAAATTTAAAGTCTTTCAAAAAATAATGTTCTTTAATGACGTCAATCATTGCCATTACGCCAGCGCCACCGGTTAATAACAGAGTGCCGTCAATATCCCAGAAAATGTATTTCATTATAATATCTCCTTGTAGAAAAAGCTGTCTCTAAAGAGACAGCTTTCTTGCTTTTTAGAGAGAACGAGGTCTCATCATAATCTTTTTCAATTTGCCACCCAAGTTTTGAGTACGGCGAATGAACTTCACTTTGGAACGACGATGAGGCTTCATGTCGCTCAAGGTGCCGAAGTCGCCACGATCCAAAAGGGTAATCTTAGATTTATCAGCATCAAAGTAGGTGCGCAGATATTTAGTTACGTTTTCAGGTTCAGCGCCTGCCATACAGCTGAACACGTCGGCAGTAGCAAAGCCCATTTCAGGATAAACGTGCAAGGTAACATGACCTTGTTTGCAAATTGCGAACAGGGAGTACTCGCTTTGTTCTTCTTCCTTGCGAACGATAATGTCGCAGGGTTGCAAACCGAAGGAAGTGCAGGCTTCTTGCAATTGCGCCTTTGCGTCTTCTAAATTATTGATGATAGCATCACTGCAATTATACATATCAACGGCAATGAGTTTGCCGGTAAATTTCTTTGTGCTCACGATTACACCTCTAGTTTTTAAATATATTTAATTATAGCCCAAAATACTTGTATTTGTCAAAGCGCTAATATTTCTTTGGAGTCTGTTTCGTGATATAATCTTGTTAGAACATTTGTTTTAATGTGGCGGTGAAAAGATGGAACAGCTGGAAGGCTTGATTGAAGATATAGTTTTTCAAAGTGAAGATGGAATGTTTTGCGTACTGCGTGTAGAAAGCAAGCAGAACGGTAAGACCACTGCTGTTTACCACGGACCTGCGCCTTATCTTGGAGAGAACGTGGTGCTGGAAGGTCGTTGGGTAGAGCATGCTCGTTTTGGCAGACAGTTCGACGCGGTGGTGTGTCGTGTGGTGCAGTCTACTTCTGCTGCGGGCATTGAACGCTTCCTTGCCAGCGGTGCCATTAAGGGCGTGGGCGTAGTTACTGCTGCCCGCATTGTAGAGCGCTTTGGCGAAAGTACATTGGAAGTTTTAGGCAACGACCCTGCTCGTTTGGCAGAAGTGCGTGGCATAAGTTCCAAGAAGGCTGCTGCCATTGGCGAGGCTTACGCGGAGCTTTCCGAAATGCGGGAGCTGATGCTGTTCTTGGAATCTCACGGGGTAAGCAGTGGTTACGCTACAAAACTGCAAGCTGCCTACGGAAATACCGCCATTACTAGAATTAAAGAAAATCCTTACAGCCTTGCCAACGACATTACGGGCATTGGCTTCAGAACTGCAGATAGAATTGCCATGGCAATGGGAATGGAGCGTGACTGCGAGGATAGAATTATCGCAGGACTTAGTTATGCACTGACCCAAGCTGCCGCGGCGGGGCATACCTGTGTGCCTGAAGAACTGTTGGTGCGTGAGACGGAGCGTGCTCTCGTCATTGACAGCATGCAGGTGCAGGAGGTCTTTACCAAGTTACTGAACAGGGATTTACTGCGGACGGAAGAAGTTAGCGGAATGCGCCTCATCTATCCTGAATATTTGTATAAGGCAGAGGTCAACACTGCTCGCCGTTTGTTGGCGTTGCGTGACCAAGCCAAGCCTTTAGGCAGGGTGAATGCTGACAAGGTTATTGCAGAGTGGGAGCGTGAAGCAGGAATCTCCTTAGCTGATGCTCAGAAGGAAGCAATCTATGCTTCTTTGGAACACGGCGTCTTTGTTTTGACAGGTGGACCCGGTACTGGTAAGACCACCGTAGTCAAGGGCATTCTGAACGTATTGGAGAAAGCAGGCTGTAGAATTTTACTTGCTGCTCCTACTGGTCGTGCTGCCCG
>CALCUU010000200.1 GCA_937906915.1 uncultured Phascolarctobacterium sp.
AATATAATTTGCCTGCGTTGATTTTAGGCGAGTGCAAAAAATTAGAGAAGCTGGAGCTGCCTGACGGAGTGAAGCTTGCTCCCAAGACACTTTTGATGCCCAAGGCTTCTAGCGTGGCGTTCATTGCAGAGCAGGAATTTGACCCCGAAGCAGATAAAAAGATTTTTGGACTGGAGCCTTACTACATTAGAAGGTCAGAAGCGGAGGAACTGTGGGAACAACGTCAACAGAAACAGCAGTAATTACCTTCCGTGATATGACCGAAGCAGATGTGCAGGCTGTGGTGCAAATCGAAGCAGAATCCTTCCACGATGCTTGGAATGAAAATATGGTTATGGACGAGCTAAACAATGCTTTGACCCATTACCTAATTATGGAAGCCAATGGTAAGACCATTGGTTACGCAGGCTTTTGGCTGGTAGCAGGCGAAGCGCAGATTACCCGCGTGGCTGTCATTAAGGCAGAGCGTGGCAATGGCTATGGTAACATTTTAAGCGAAGCCATCGTGAATAAGGCGTGGGACCTTGATGCGGAAGCAGTAACCTTGGAGGTACGCGAAAGCAATATTGCGGCGCAACGTGCCTACGAAAACTGCGGCTTTGCCAGTGAGGGGATTCGCCCCAATTATTACGAAGATAATCACGAAAACGCAGTGATTATGTGGTTATATAGAAAAGGAAAATAATCCATGAGTAAGGATGTATATATTTTAGGTATTGAAAGCAGCTGTGATGAAACTGCTGCTGCGGTAGTGAAAAACGGACGCGAGGTTTTGAGTAACATCATCTCCTCCCAAATTGTCATTCACCGCAAATTTGGTGGCGTAGTGCCGGAGATTGCTTCCCGTAAGCATATCGAAAACATTATGCCCGTAATCGACGAAGCTTTACAGCAGGCAAATGTTAGCCTTGAAGACATTGACGCTGTGGCTGTAACCTACGGCCCCGGACTTGTAGGTGCCCTTTTGGTAGGTCTTAGTGCGGCGAAGTCCTTGGCTTGGGCTACGGATAAGCCTTTGATTGGTGTAAACCATTTGGAAGGACACGTCTTTGCTAACTTCTTGACTGACCCTGAACTGGAGCCTCCCTTTATGGCGCTGGTAGTAAGTGGCGGTCACACTGCCCTCCTTAAAGTTACAGGCTACAACAGCTTTGAAATGCTTGGCCAAACCCGCGACGATGCGGCTGGCGAAGCCTTCGATAAAATTGCCCGCGTGATGGGCTTGCAGTATCCCGGTGGTCCGGAAATTGAAAAGCTGGCGCTGGACGGTAATCCTCACGCTATTGAGTTCCCCATTGCAAAATTGGATGCGCCCTACGAATTTAGCTTTAGCGGTTTGAAATCTGCGGTAATTAACTACCTGCACAACCAAGAGCAGGCTAAGCGCGAAGTAAACCGTGCGGACGTAGCTGCTTCCTTCCAAAATGCAGTGGTGGATGCGCTGGTACAAAAGGCAGTGCGTGCCATGAAGGATACCGGTCTCAAGAAAATTGTGCTTGCCGGTGGGGTGTCCGCCAATAAAACACTGCAAACAACCTTGGCGCAGGCTATGACTAAGATTGGAGCAGAGCTGGTACATCCGATGCCCATTCTGTGTACTGACAATGCTGTTATGATTGCTTGTCGAGGCTATTTTATGTATCAGGCTGGCATAGAAAGTCCACTGGATTTGAACGCAGTTCCATCACTTAAACTGGGATAAACACGAGTACATTTGGTGCATAACTCTGTGGATAATGTGGATAAATTAGAAGAAATCACGTAAAATAGCCATAATTCCTGTGTATAACCTTGTGGATAGTGTGGATAAACTAGGGGATTAACCCATAAATAGTGGGGAAAAGACAAAAAATTTGACGAGGAGAAAAACATGTTAAGCACTTTGACAGCGGAACAAAAAAATACGTTACAAATTCTGCTGTCGGGGTTGGAGCTGGCGGCGGATATTGCTCACGCCAGAGTAACTGTTTACTTGTCAGATAACGATAAAAAGTTTTTACAGGTATTGAAGCAGGTAAAGCCTTTGACCCAACGTGGCAAGGTGCAGCCTGATTTGACAGGTCGTAAGGTGCGTGTAGTGGAGGAACCGCTAGTGTATCGCACCCTACAGCAGAACATTACTGTTCGTGGTATGCGTGAGCTGGAATTAGGCGTGTTCAACAGCTTTTGGGTTTATCCTTTGCGAGACTTGCGTGGTAGATGCTACGGAGCGTTGAGCTTTGAAACCCTTGACCCGGATGAAGTAATCATTCGGGAAACGGTGGAGTTGCTTTTGAATTTGCCTAAGCCTGTGGAAAAGGACGGTAACTATAAACGCCTTTCTTCTGCTGACGGCTTGCTGGTTGTAAATAAGGATAAGGTTATCGTAGCTGCCAACAACGAGGCAAAGCATTTGTTCCAAGTTATGGGCGTAAGAGATTTGCTAGGCAAGCGTACCAACCATTTGGAAATTAACTGGCCCGTGGTGGGTATGGTTA
>CALCUU010000201.1 GCA_937906915.1 uncultured Phascolarctobacterium sp.
ATTAACATAATTTGTACTTCCTGCTTGATTAAAATACAAATTAGCAGTTTGACCATTACTAACATCAAAATATTGAAATCTATTTAAACCTACTTGACCACTTACTTGTTCAGCGTAAATATTGGCAACATCGTTTTGCATCAAGTTAGTATTGCTATCAACTCTAACTATACCATTGCCTGCTGCTTCTACATCTTGAGCTATAAATGAAGACATAGCAAACCCAACGGTCATCACAGTTCGCAGAATCTTAGAGCCAATTTCTTTAAAAGTATCATTTTGTTTTAAGCTTTGCTTCTTTTGAGCAGAGCGAGTGGTTTTTCTAACAGTACCCATACTTGTACTCCTCACGAAAAATCATTCTTATATATTATCAATCTATCTTGTAGAGAAAATTCTAGAATAAACCGCTAAGCATAAAATGCCAACGAGCATTACTTACCTTTTCGCTTTGGAAATCCCTACGCAAGGGAATACCAAGAGATAAAGTGCCAGAATATTTATTATCAATTGTTGTCTTAATGCCAAAGCCTACGCTTGCTAAAATTCTATCAGCATCAGCACTTTGACCGTTGTCGTAAACGTGACCATAATCAAAGAAAGTAAACGCAGCGGTGTTATTATCAATGACAGGCACTTGATATTCGGTACTTAATACAAAACCGCTATCGCCGCCAAGATAATTTTCTTTATAACCACGCACGCTGTACATGCCACCCATATAGAATTGGCGTGCACTTACCAAACCTTTGGTACTGCTCCATTGAGCATCTGCACGCACATTCAGCAGATGATTATTGGTATAAGCTTTTTGGTAAATGCCATTAAATTTATAGAAACCATAGTCTTTGCTATTACTAAGGCTCATTTCCGGAGTGCTATCGCTATTACCGAAAACATAGCTATGCTTTTGATAAATAATATGGCTATGTCCGTAATCTGTTTGAGCATATGCTAAGGTAAAATCTTTTACAGTATCATCAACGATATTGAAACGGACACCTTGAAGTGCTAAATCACTCTTAGAATTTTGATGATTGTATTCAAAACTCACTTCACTACGCATATGTTCATCTACATATAAAGGTTGAGTTACACCAATTCCATAAGAATTAGCGTGACCTTTGATGCTATCTTCCCAAACGCCTTCAGTAGTCTTAACACTATTAGTGCTATAAAGCAAATTTAACTTTGTCCCACTGTGACCAATACTACGACTGTAGTAAGCATTCGCTGCTTTAGTACCTTCACTTAAAATTGTACCTAAGCTAAGATTGTCTCCATGACCGGACAAGCTTTTAGTGTTCATAAACAAGCCAAAACGATATTGTCCACTAGTATAGCTACCAGCATTATCTATCAAAGTTGTCCAAGAAATATTTTTAGGTTCATAAGCAACCAGTTCATAATCTGTTGTGCCAGGCTTTTCGCCAGCTTTCATAATGATTCGCAGCTGAGTGCTGTTAGTCGCGTTAAAAAGCAGAATATCTTTGTTCAAATCATGAATGTTAGCCAATTCACCTTCCGTTAAATTAATACGGTCAGTGATATATTTGCTCTTAACATTTTTATTACCAATTACCGTTGTGTTACCGGTAGTGCCTTCAACTAATAACAGCTTCACAACGCCGCCAATAACAGTTTGCTGGGGCAAAAAGGCACGACAAGTAATGTAACCTTTTTCATTGTATAAATCATTAATTTTGCCAACGATGTCATAAACATCATTGATAGTTACATCTTTATCTAAATAAGGATTGATGATATCAGCAAGTTCATCATCAGTAAGTGCTAAAGACTTGCCTACTTCAATCTTAGTAAGCTTAAAAGTAATCGCTTCTTGCACCTCGGCTTGTTGGGGTGCTTTTTCAGTTTCCAGCTTTTCTTGTACTCTAGCCTTATCTGCTTCAATTTGGCGTGCCACACGTTCACGTTCCAAATATTGACGGGTGCGATTCATTTGAATGGACGCATCGTCGGCAATATTAGTAGGAGGATTTGGCGCAGCGTAAACACTTGCAGATATGCAGCAACCTAATACTAAAGCAGTCACAAAATCTATTTTCTTAACGTTCATAAGACACCTCATAATTTATGTAAAATCATCTAAATAGGTATAAGAATGCATTAAATATTATATCATATTTAGATAACTATTTCTCCTACTATATGACACGTCTAATACAAAAATCTTTAACACATTGCTAATAGAAAACAAAAAGGTCAAGAGATAGATTAGCTTAATCACTAATCTTCTCTTGACCATTCTTTTTAATTTAGAACTTCCATTCCAAAGCACATTTAGCGTACAAAGTATCGCCACCGTGACGATAAATATCAGTACCTAAGTTCAAGGTTACGTCAAATCTATTCGGATTTTTGATAGTCATACCTGCCATCAAGCTAAGGCTGTCGCGACCATAGTTATCTACGTCGCAGCCAAAGGTAGTACCACCAAAATCTCGGAAGGATGCACTCACGTTACCTGCGTCTCCCAAAAGTTCATGGTTCCAAGCGATAGCAGCATTTGCTTGCCAATAAGTTCTATCTTCCAAATGTTTGGGAGCAGTTTGTAAACGATAACCCAATTGGGTACGCAAGGAATCATAGGTTCCACTTTCAACACTTAATCTGCCAGCACCTGCACCATCTTCTTCAATAGACGGATGATGCGCAAAAGCATAATCAAGGGCAGCAAAAGGACCAAAGGTCATTGCTTTAGCTTCTTTTTCGTAAGCACCGCCAACACGTAAGCTACCGGAGAAAGCAGTAAAGTCACTATCAACTTTGTTACTGTAGCCATTGAAATTGAAATTACGCTTCATTTCAAAATCTTCTACACCTACGCGTGCAATACCAAATGTGCTCCAGCCATTCCAAGCTTCCGGTGCATATTTAACTTGCGCACCAAGGTACAAGCCATCACCTTTAAGACGACCTATTTCTGCACCAGTAGTAGATTGATGGTTCAAAGCAGCATGCCAGCCAATGGTAACATCATCTAAAGTACGTTCCATTGCGCCAACCATACCGGAGTGATTATTTTTATAACCAGTACCGTTTTTGATATGGTCAGTTTCAGAAGCGTAAGGGATTACGATGTTGTGCCACTTTCCTTTTTCTCTAACATTAGTTGCTGGAGCAAGAGAACCAACTACTGCAAAATCAGAAAGCATTCTGTGCAAGTCCATAGTAGCCATAGCACCATAACCGTAGGCAGAAGGAAGCAGTTGACCTAATGCATTATTGATTTCTTCATCAGTCTTCAAGAAGTCAATAGCACCAATCATATCTTTCCATTCTTCTTCTCTAGCATCAGAACCAGAAGTATCAAGAGCATCATCTATTGTTTCGATGATTTCACTTACATCCTCTTCTTCCTCATCCAACTCAACATCATCAAAGCTACGTTCAGTCGTGAGAGTAACAATATTGCTATTAGAACCGGTTCCTTGAACTGCTTTCATAGATAAGGTATTGGTTACTTGATACTCATCATCGGAAGCAGCTCTACTTTGAACATCATCATCAACTTCTTCTGCTTCTTTACCTTCCATATTAACAAACCAGATGTCAGCAAATTTTTCACCATTCTCAATACTATCATCGTTATCAGTAGCCTTTTCTAAAATTTTAATTGTAGTTTCTTTTTCATAGTAACCAGCATCAGGCTTTAATGCAAGTTCGCCATTACTAAAATCCACCGCACCAATATTGTTGATGATGCCAGAAGTAATATTACCATCGCCATCTTCGTCATACCAATATTCAGACAGGCCGTAATCATCCAGATTGATAGCGGCAACCGTTTCCATAGGAACGGCAACATAGGCAATATAGCCGCCGTTCTTGTCATTGATGTACTGCCCATCATAACTGACGGAGATATAAACATTGTTTGTGCCTGTCGCAAAGGCGGTGGCAGGCAGCAGACCCAGCACCAGTACAAAGGCGAGGATCATACTCAAAATTTTCTTGGTAGTTCGCATAATAGAATCGTCCTTTCTTATGCTTGGTTG
>CALCUU010000202.1 GCA_937906915.1 uncultured Phascolarctobacterium sp.
GTTGGCAAAAGAGGCGTGTCCTGCTCTCGCAGAACACGCCCTAAAAAATTTACAAGACTACTTCTTTCGCAGTAACTTCTTCGCCTAAATTCTCTACCATTATATAAAACTCTTTACCTTCACCAGTAATAACATCGTTTTTAAAGAGCTCTATAGGATAATTTTTGTGAATCTGGCGCCAGCTACTGAACTTATAATTGGCAATATACTTGCTAACTTTTTCTTCATCTCGCCAAAAATCGGAGACCGTTTCAAAAATAGCTTCCGTATTCCAACGCAGCCATTCCGGTTTCCAACCCACGATACCTACAAAAACATCGTAACGTAAAATTTCAATCATCACATCTGCTTCAGAATCAAAGCATTCCAAAATGAAATCATACAAAATTTTTGCCACGCCCTTAGCGTTATGAGTTTGAGGATAATGACCCTGCCCCACCCACCAATTAGTAAGCTTCTCATAAAAAGCAAAGGCGCCTGCACCATTTCTTTCTATTAAATAACGCAAGGTGTTAGGGAAGTAACCAGTGTTATAGGTTTGCTCGAAAACGCTTTCCATACGCTTCAAGAACTGCAATTCCTCATAAGGCATATAATTGGTAGCCAAAATTTCATAAGGAGGCTCGTCCATATAACGCAAGCCGTGCTGCTCGGTCTCCTTATTCATCTGAGTGCCGGGAAGCACCTTCAAAAATCCAAGCTGTAACATATCAGGCTTCAAGCCGTAAACATCGTCAAAGGATTTTCTAAATTCCTTTAAGCTTTCGTAAGGCAAACCAGCAATCAGGTCAAGATGCAGGTGCATATTCTTAAAGCCTAACAGTCTCTCACAATTATGAACCAGTCTATCCCAATTATCTTGACGGTTGATTGCCTTTAAGGTTGGCGGATTGGTTGTCTGCACTCCAATTTCAAACTGGAAGCGTCCTTTAGGAACAGTAGCTAAGAAATCCAGCACCTCGTCAGACAAAATATCTGCCTTAATTTCAAAATGGAAAGTAGTTTTGGTATCTGCCGCTGCCAAGTATTTCATCATGGGCAGGAAGTACTTTTCATCTAAATTGTAGGTGCGGTCTACAAATTTAACCAGTTCCACCTGCGCCGCCATAAAGGTATCCATATCACGAAGCACCAATTCTAAGGGGCGCTTGCGCACAGAGCGAGAGATACCGCTCAAGCAGTAAGAGCAGTTAAAGGGACAACCACGGGTACATTCGTAATAAACTATTTTGTGAGCCGCAACTACTTCTGCCAAATCAGGATACGGAAAGGGCAACAAACTTAAATCTTCGATGACGGTCACGCCACCGTTCAG
>CALCUU010000203.1 GCA_937906915.1 uncultured Phascolarctobacterium sp.
TCAACCATTTTATGAACTGCATCAGCGAAAACTTCGTGAGAAGCGTACAAGATCATTAAGCAAATGATAATGCTGGCAAGTGGATCCAAGATGGGGTAACCCATACGGGCACCCAAGATACCAACGAAGCTGCCTACGGAAGAAAGTGCATCGCTACGGTGATGCCAGGCATCTGCCATCAGTGCGCCGGAGTTAATCTTTTCAGCTGCGTTCTTAGTGTACCAGAACATTGCTTCCTTCATTATTATGGAAACAACTGCTGCCCACAGGGCAAGCTGTCCGGGAATGGTGAGCTCTGTAGAATTTTCATTAAATATTTTTTCGTAGCCATTGTAACCAATAGCAAGGGCAACCATGGTCAGCATTGTCGCAAGGATTATGGCGGCGATGCATTCCATACGCTCGTGTCCGTATTGGTGCTGCTTGTCGGAAGCTTTGTTGGCGTAGCGCACGCCCGCCATTACGACGAGAGTGCTGAGTACGTCGGACGCAGAATGGATACCGTCAGAAACCATTGCTGCGGAATGACCCACAAAGCCTGCGAAGAGCTTGCCTACGGAAAGGAGCAGGTTGCCAATGATGCTGTTGATGGAAACAATCATGGCAGTACGTTCTTCTTGACTGTTAAATTTCATTTCTTTACCTCTAACACATAGATTACTCTAAGTGTACGTGGTTAGCAATGGCTTCGTCAAGCGTTAGCCACGAATATATTTCAAAGCACTTTGAGCGGCGATGGCTCCGTCGTTAGTAGCGGTTACTACTTGGCGCAAAACCTTGGCGCATACGTCGCCTGCACCGTAAATTCCGGGAATAGCAGTGCTCATATCTTCGTTGACTACAAGGTAGCCTTGCTCGTTGGTGATGCCCAAATCTTTTACGAACTTAGTAACAGGGTCTGCACCAATGTAGGGGAATACACCATTTGCAGGAATGATTTCTTCTTCACCGGTTTGTTTGTTGAGGACACGTACGCCTGCAACTCTATCGTCTTTAGTCATAATTTCTAAAGGTTGGCGGAAGGGGAGCACGGTAATCTTAGGATTGTCCTTAACTTTTTGTTGGGTAATCATTTCTGCGGAGTATTTGTCGCTACGGGCAAGAATGGTTATGTCACTGGCAAATTCTGCCAAGTAAAGGGATTCTTCGAAAGCAGAGTTGCCTGCGCCTACGATGACAACGGGTTTGTTACGATAGAAGGCTGCGTCGCAAACTGCACAGAAGCTTACGCCACGCCCAATCATTTCCATTTCACCGGGAATGCCAAGGGTACGCTCTACGGTTCCTGTGGCGATGATAACTGCTTTGGCACCGAAACGTTTGCCACCTTCGCACACTACAATTTTTTGCTCGCCCTTGTCAATGACTTCTGTTGCTTTTTCGTAAAGGTACTCAGTCCCGAGAGCCATTGCCTGCTCGTAAATGTCGTAAGCCAGTTGACTACCGTTTACATTTTTAAGTCCGGGCCAGTTTTCCAGCTCGAAAGTTTTAATGAGCTTGCCACCGGGAGCGAAGGCTT
>CALCUU010000204.1 GCA_937906915.1 uncultured Phascolarctobacterium sp.
CCCCAACTCCAATGCACGCTCTCTGCACGACTGACTTTCTCTGGTTGAAATAATCATTCCTGTATACGGAACGCTGATGCGGATACATGCAATTATCTTGGCAAATGTATCATCATCAATTCCATTATCAAACGCATCCGGATCGATATCGTCCGCACGTTTTAATCTCGGAACACTGACGGTGTGCGGCCCGACTCCGTGCACTGCCTCTAAATGCTCCGCATGCATAAGAAGCGCTGCCAATTCATAGCGGTAAAGTTCCAGACCGAATAAAACACCCAGTCCTACATCATCGATTCCGCCCTCCATCGCACGGTCCATTGCCTCCGTATGGTAAGCGTAATTGTGTTTGGGACCAGTGGGGTGCAACTGCTCGTAACTTTCCTTGTGGTAAGTTTCTTGGAACAAAATGTAAGTGCCAATGCCTGCTTCCTTCAGCTTGCGATAGTTCTCCACAGTAGTAGCCGCAATATTTACGTTTACGCGACGAATAGCACCGTTCTTATGTTTAATGGAGTAAATCGTCTTAATGCACTCCAAAATATATTCAATAGGATTGTGCACCGGGTCTTCGCCGGATTCCAACGCCAAACGCTTGTGACCCATATCCTGCAAAGCAATTACCTCTGCAGCAACCTCTTCTTGAGTAAGCTTCTTACGGGCAATGTGCTTGTTCTTCATATGATAAGGACAGTAGGTGCAACCGTTAATGCAATAGTTAGAAAGATATAAGGGCGCAAACATAACGATGCGGTTGCCGTAAAAATCCAGCTTAATTTGCTCTGCCAGCTTGTAAACTCTTTGCAGGATTGCTTCGTCCTCGCACGCCAAAAGCACGGAAGCTTCACGATAGCCCAAGCCTTCACGCTTTTCTGCCTTCGCTAAAATTTCTTCGATAAGTTCTAAATTATTTTTATTAGCTTCTGCGTATTCCAAGGTACGCAAAATCTCCTCGTGGCTGATGAACTCCTCAGCCTTCATGGATTTAGGGTTATACATATTCTTCATTCCTTTCAAGTAAGCCTTGCTTCCTCGCCGGAGCATAATTCTTTTAGAAAAATTCTATTAACTAAGTATAACATAAAACCACAAGTTTCATACAAAAAAGACGTAATGACTAAGATTTTTCACAATCGCCATTTAATTATGTTACAATGTTTATAAACCACCTAGTAAATAAATTCGGAGGTATGCAATGGAATTTGTTGCCATAGATTTTGAAACAGCCAACCGCAGTAGCGACAGCGCTTGCTCCATTGGCTTAGTCACCGTCAAAGACGGAGTTATCGTTGACGAATACTACCAGCTCATTCGTCCTAAGAATTTGTATTTTTACCCTGACAATATTAAAATTCACGGCATCACCGAAGAAATGGTTGCCGATGAACCCACTCTCCCCGAAATTTGGCAAGAAGTTCTGCCACGCTTACAAGGCAAGCAAGTTGTAGCACACTTCGCCAAATTTGATATGGGCGTTTTAAAAAGTTCTCTTAATTCTTGGAAACTTCCCCTGCCGGAGTTCGACTTCCTCTGCAGCTTCCTCCTTGCGAAAAAGGCTCTGCCCCATTTGGAAAGCTTCGGTTTAAAAAGCGTAGCTACAAGCGTTGGCTTTAAGTTCCAACACCACCACGCATTGGAAGATGCTCGTGCCTGCGCAACCGTAGTTTCACAAATTGCAAAACAGTGTAATGCGCAGGACTTTGCTCAGCTCGCCGGTAGCTACAACCTCGAACTTGGCAGAATGTGGCGAGGCGGCGTAAGACAATGTACTGAAAAACTGGAAGGCGAACCGGTTATGGAAAGCTTGTTTTAGAAAGGACACAAAATGGATTTCATTCAAAAAAACATTAGAGGTTTTCTTTTATGCCTCTTGATAGCATTACCCTGTCAATATTTAGGTAATAAACTTCCCCTCATTGGCGGTCCTGTCTTTGGTATTCTGGCAGGCATGGTGATTACACGCTTTCTACCTTTTAAAGAAACTTTCAAAGCTGGCATCACCTTTACTTCTAAAAAGATTTTGCAGTACGCAGTAATTTTACTTGGCTTTGGTTTAAACTTACACGTTGTAGTAAATACAGGTATTCAATCCATGCCAATAATCATCTCAACTATAGGCATCTCTCTTTTAATTGGTTACCTTGCCTACAAGTTTTGTAATATTCCCGATAAAACTGCTGCCTTAATCGGCGTAGGTTCTTCCATTTGCGGTGGTTCCGCCGTAGCAGCTACTGCTCCTGTAGTAAAGGCAAGTGATGAAGAAGTGGCTTCTTCCATTTCTGTAATCTTCCTTTTTAATGTAGTTGCAGCACTTACCTTCCCTATGCTTGGTAATGCTTTGGGATTTGACACCACCAGTGGCGAAGCCTTTGGCATTTTTGCCGGTACCGCGGTTAACGACACCTCTGCAGTTACAGCTACCGCTTCCACTTGGGATGCAATGCACAATTTAGGAACTGCAACTCTTGATAAAGCAGTAATGGTAAAATTGACAAGAACCTTGGCAATCATCCCCATCACTTTAGTTTTATCTTTGCTCTACGCTAAAAAGAATAATGGCGGGCAAAGCACCTTTAGTTTTAAAAATGCCTTCCCCACCTTTATCCTGTACTTCGTTTTAGCTTCTGTGTTCACCACTATTTGCATGAGCTTTGGCGTAACTGCTGAAACTTTTGCACCAATGAAAAACCTTAGTAAATTTTTCATCATTATGGCTATGACAGCCATTGGTTTGAATACAGATGTAGTGAAACTCATAAAATCAGGAACCAAACCTATCCTTTTAGGCTTTAGCTGCTGGATGGGGATTACCATCACAGCACTCATCGTGCAATATGTAATGGGGATTTGGTGAAAAAACATTTTAAAATTTTCTATCATTAAAAAGAGAACTCCGTCCAAATTTAATGGACGGAGTTTTAGTTTTTATTCGCCGAAAAATCCCTTTTCACTTTTTTCAGCCCATTTTAAATACATCTCACGATAATTATCTTTAATGAACTCTTGAAGAACTCTAATTTCTCGTTCTGTAAGAACACCATTATTAGCAACTACAGTTTCACCATTACTTTGAACGAAAAATTTTGCAGAACCAGCTTCAGTCAACTTTCTATCACTTGCATGAACGTGCATAGCTTCGATTACGCAGTGAGAAGTATAGTAGAGGTAATACCCATATACTTTATATTCATAGTACTTAGGCATATGCTACCTCCATATATTTCTTGTTACGATGATAATAATCTAAAACAATATCAATCTCAATATCATCCATACTGGTTTCCAATACATCTCCAGTATTATCCATTAATAAAGCCTTATTAGGATTATTAAGATTTATAACCTTAACATTGTTTCCAGCTTTGATGAAAGCATATCCGTTTATAATCATCTCCGCGGAATCAGCAATAGCTTCAAGCTTATTCATAAACAATCCTCACTTTCTCAATTGGCTTCAAAAAGCTTTCTACATCGAAATATAAATTTTCGAGAATAGGAATCAAGTCAATATATTCTTCTTCCTCATCGTGTCCTTCATATTTAGCCATAACAACAATATATCCATTATCCCATTCTTTAATTTTAGTATATTTCTCTAATCTAGGAGATGTACGAAATCTTATGTTATGACCATTAAAAGAAAATGAAGTAAACTTTCTATCACTACTCAAAATAGCCTCATTACCCATAACCACATCTCCTTTCGATAGAATCAAATAACTTCATACATAAAATATATTCGTCACGAATAGTTCCAATTAAATGATAGCATTGGTGTCCAATAAGAGCAAGTAAATTATAAAAGGAGCTCCGTCTAAGCTAAAGTGTTAATTTAGTTTGGA
>CALCUU010000205.1 GCA_937906915.1 uncultured Phascolarctobacterium sp.
GGCTACAAATCATTAAGGGGAGTCCCTCTCTTGCAAGGACTCCCCTCTTTTCTGCTCCGCAGGAAAGATGGGTAACGCAGCCCGTTGCTTCTAAAATTTTTACTGCGCCGGTGGCGAAGAACTCCGCACTGCGCAGGGAGAAGGCTGCGGGAAGCTCAACTACCAAATCTACACCGTTTTCTACGGCAAGGCGTGCTCTTTGCCATTTATCGAGGAAGGCTGGCTCGCCCCGTTGCATAAAGCTGCCACTCATAACTGCTATTACAGGCAGGCTTGTCAAATTTTTAGTTGTCTGCAAATGATGCAGGTGTCCGTTGTGAAAGGGATTATATTCTGCGACAATGCCTACAGCTTTCATGGCGTGCTCCTTTAAAATTTCTTGAGACCATTATAGCACATCTAACGTGGTTAGATTTTAATTTTGTAATTGATTGTTCAGAATTTTTTACTAGGCAAGATTTTTTCAATCGTGTATACTATATTGTAGCTAATTGGCGAGCTTTGCCAAAATACTTTATATAGGAGGCTTATCGTGATTGTTTTTGTTTTAAACTGTGGTAGCTCTTCCCTCAAGTACCAGCTTATAGACATGAAAAATGAAAACGTTATGGCTAAAGGTCTTATCGAACGTATCGGTATGGACGGCTCTGTTTTAAAACACACTCCCGCTAATGCAAATACCATTGATATCTCCACTGAAATTCCAGACCATAAGGTTGCCATTAAACTGGTAATCGAAACATTGCTTGATGAAAACCACGGTGTTATCAAAAAATTAAGCGAAATCAATGCGGTAGGTCATCGCGTGGTACATGGTGGAGAACGCTTTACTGATAGTATGCTTATTACTACCGAGGTTATTAAGGGCATTGAAGCCTGCTGTGAAATCGCACCCCTGCATAATCCGCCTAATCTTCACGGCATTGAAGCTTGTATGGAATTATTGCCGGAGGTTCCTCAGGTTGCAGTGTTTGATACTGCGTTCCATCAAACTATGCCTAAGACAGCCTTCCTTTACGGCTTGCCCTACGAAATGTACGTGAAGTACGGCTTGCGTCGCTATGGCTTCCACGGAACCTCTCATCGTTACGTTGCTCAAAAGGCAGCAGAGATGATGGGCGAGCACATGAGTGACCTGCGTATTATTACCTGTCACTTAGGCAACGGTGCCAGCCTGACCGCAATTAAATACGGTAGGTCCGTTGATACCAGTATGGGCTACACTCCGCTGGAAGGTTTGATTATGGGTACCCGCAGTGGGGAGATTGATCCTGCAATTATTCCCTTCCTTATGGAAAAGGAAAATATGGACGCTCAACAAATAGATAATTTCTTAAATCGTCGTAGCGGCATTTTGGGTATCTCCGGTTTGTCCAGCGACTTCCGTGATTTGGAGGCTGCTGCCAACAACGGTGATGAACGTAGCCAGCTGGCGATTGACGTTTTTGCATATAAGGTTAAGAAATATATTGGCGGTTACGTTGCTGCCATGGGTGGCGTTGATGCCATCGTCTTTACCGCAGGCTTGGGCGAAAACTCTCCCTTTATGCGCGAGAAGATTTGCAGTGGCTTAGAGTACCTTGGTACCCGTATTGACCCTGAGCTGAACAAGATTAGAGGCAAGGCTAGGGAGATTAGCATTAAGCGTGCTAAGACTAAAATTTTCGTTGTTCCTACCAATGAAGAACTGGTTATTGCCCGTGATACCAAGCGTATTTGCCGTAGAATTGTTGACCTGTAATTTTTCTTCTTGTTAAGATGTTTTGCTTGACAAAGAAGCCTTAGGTGTATATAATTGTAACGATTGGTGAAATTGAAATATGATTAAAGTAAATGTCGCAGAAATCAAAAAAAGACTGGTCGGCCAAAAAACTTTCACTTTCGACTTGACGCCTGATGAACTGGAAATTTCTTCTAAAGAAATTGAAATTCTGGAAGATGTTAGGACAGAAGGTAGCATAAGTAACGCCGGTGACGTATTGCTCCTGGAGGCTACAATGAGCACGCAGGTGCGTCGCACTTGCGGGCGTTGCCTAAAAGAGTTTACGGCGGTTACAAAAGCAGAAGTCTTGGAGAAGTTTTATCCGGCAAGCGCTGATAATATCGAAAAAGATGCTTTTGTGTACGATTCGGACGTTCTTGATATAACGGAACCGCTTCGTGAAAGCCTGCTGCTTGCAGAGCCTATGCAGGCACTCTGTAAAGAAGATTGTCAGGGACTGTGCACAGTTTGTGGTGCTGATCTTAACGATGGGGACTGCGGATGTGATAAGGTTTCTGTAGATCCGAGGCTGGCGGCATTAAAGCAATTCATCAAAAATTAAATTTACTTAATAGCACTGAGGAGGTGTATTGAGAAATGGCAGTACCTAAGAGAAAAATGTCCAAAGCACGTCGCGATTCTCGCCGCGCTAACTGGAAACTGACTGTACCCGGCATGGTTGAATGCCCGCAATGTCACGAAATGAAAATGCCGCACCGTGTTTGCACTGAATGCGGTTACTACAACGGCAAACAAGTCATTGCTAAAGCTGAATAATTCAGGATTTAATGAGCCCTTGGAGCAACGCTTCAAGGGCTTTTTGCTATATATTGCTTGTCAAGAAAGGTTTTTGAGAGTAAAATAGCCTTTGGAATATTTGATTAGTTTAGGAGCGTTTATGAGGATTATTACCGGGCGTGCCCGTGGCTTACAACTTAATACCCCTAAAAATTTTGACGTGCGTCCTACTGCAGATAGAGTTAAGGAATCTGTCTTTAGCATTATCGGCAGCAAAATCATTGGTACGCAGGTGCTTGATTTATTTGCAGGCACAGGCAATTTAGGCTTAGAAAGCTGGAGCCGTGGCGCGGAAGCCATTACCTTTATTGACCAAAGCAATGAAAGCTTACGTCTCGTGCAAAATAATATTGCCAAGTGCAAGGCTGAAAAAGATTGTACCGTCATTAAAGGCAACGCTGTAAATATTATTGAACGCCTTTATAAGCAGGGCAAGCTTTTTGATTTTGCCTTCTGTGACCCGCCCTATAATAAGGGCTGGATTGAAAAAATCGTCAACGCTTTAAACACCTATCCCGTTTTAAACCACGGTGGCTACTTAGTAGTTGAACGTGCCGTACACGAAGGGGTAGAAAATTTACCTGCTGCCTTTGAACTGGTGCGCAGTGAAAAGTACGGCGAAACCATTGTAGACTTTATCTACTATAATAAGGAAAATATTATATCTGATTAGTGGAAAAATGTTTATTTTGTGATAAAATATAAAGAAGAAGTTTTTTAGGAGGTCTACCAAATGCGTAGAGCAGTTTGTTCCGGTAGCTTTGACCCCGTAACAAGAGGTCACATTGATATTTTTGAAAGAGCAAGTGTTATGTTTGACGAGCTCATCATCAGCGTGTTCTATAACCCCACTAAAGATAAATCCATGTTCAGCATGGAAGAAAGGGTTGAGATGATTAAGCTTGCGACCAAGCACATTCCCAATGTACGTGTAACCAGCTTTTCCGGATTGCTCAACGAGTTTTGTGTTAAAGAAGACGCTCCTGTAATTGTTAGAGGCCTGCGTGCGTTTACCGATTTTGAATATGAATTCCAACGCGCCCTCTTGATTAAAAAAATTGACCCCAAATTAGAAACCGTATTCATTATGACTAACGCCAAGTATTCTTTTGTAAGCTCCTCCGGCGTTCGTGAGCTGGCTACCTTTGGTGGTCCCTTGAAGGATTTGGTTCCGGAATGTGTTGAAGAAAGAATTCGTAAGCACATTGCAGCAAAAGATTGATAGAAAAGAGGTTTTGAAGATGATTGAACGTAATAATACCAGTGCAACCTTAGATAGAATTTTTGAAGAAGTTTACAACATTATTACAGAAGCCAATCGTATTCCTCTTACCGAAAAAATTATCATCGAAGAAAGTGATTTGGCTGGCGCTTTGGACGAATTAAAGGCTGCAATTCCTAAAGAAGTTCGTAATGCAAGCCAAGTTCTGGAAGAACAAAAAAGCATTGTGAATAAAGCTTACGAAGAAGCTGACCGCATCGTGCAACAAGCTAAGGCAGAAGCAGAACGCATTGTTGCGATTGCTGATGCTGAGGCGGAACGTATGATTCAACAGGAAAATATTGTAAAAGAAGCAAATTCTATTGCTGAAGAAATTAAGTCTAATGCTCTGCGTTATCAAGAAGAGATTAAAGCTGAAGCTGAAGAGTTCGCTAATGCAACAAAACTTGAAGCGTTGCAATATGTTGATAATATGTTAGAGTTCTTTGAAAATCGTTACGCTGAAGATTTGAAAACTTTGTCTATGAATAGAGATTCTGTGCTGTTTGAAATTCAGAAACTGAATGAGAATTCTACGAAAGTAGTTATTAGTGAAGAAATTGGATATGAAGAATAATTAGTAAAAATAAAGGCTCCCTCATTCGAGGGAGCCTTTGGCATTCTTCTTACACTCTTTCGCTTACAAGGTTAAAGCCTTCTTCTTTCAAGCGACGTCTAATTTGTTCAATTTGTTCGTTGTCGCGAGTTTCCAAGCCCAGTTTCAGGAAGCAGCTGGTAATAGCCATATTGGCATCGCTACGGTCATGGTGTACGCTGATTACGTTAGCACCACAGCTGGAAACAATGTCACTTACGTGGAGCAGTTGTCCCGGTTTATCTTCCAGGGCAATCATCAGGTTGGTCTTACGACCACTCATAACTTGACCACGGGTGATTACGCGGGAGAGAATGTTTACGTCAATGTTGCCACCACTTACGAGGCACACAACCTTCTTGCCTTGGATGGGAAGCTTGTTGAAAAGGGCTGCTGCCACAGGAGTAGCACCTGCACCTTCGGCAATAAGCTTTTGTTTTTCAATGAGGGCGAGGATGGCTGCCGCAATTTCGTCTTCGCTAACGGTGATGATTTCGTCAACATATTTTTCAATAATATTAAAGGTGTTTTCACCGGGAGTTTTTACTGCGATACCATCAGCAAAGGTGCTGACAGCGTTTAATGTTTGGTAGCTTTTAGCTTTGAATGCGTTGAACATGCTGGCTGCGCCTGCTGCTTGTACGCCATAGATTTTAATGTCGGGGCGCAGGCTCTTCATAGCGAGAGCAACACCGGAAATCAAACCGCCACCACCAATGGGAACGATAACTGCTTCAACATCGGGGAGTTGTTCCAGAATTTCAAGACCAATACTGCCTTGACCGGCAATTACCAAATCGTCATCGTAAGGATGGATAAAGGTCATACCGGTTTCTTCTTGCAGTTGTACGGCAAGGTCGTGGGCGTCGTCGTAGGTACCTTTGGCAAGGCGAACTTCCGCACCAAGACGCTTGGTGTTTTCTACTTTCATAATGGGTGCACCGTCAGGCATGCAGATGATGCTCTTGATACCCATTTTGGTAGCAGCAAGGGCGACGCCTTGAGCGTGGTTGCCTGCACTGCAAGCGATTACGCCTTTGGAGCGTTCTTCTTCGGTAAGTTGGCTAATTTTATAGTAAGCACCGCGCACTTTAAAGCTGCCGGTTACTTGCAGGTTTTCAGTTTTCAAATATACTTGGCTGCCTTCACAAAGTTGGGGGGCAGCGATTAAGTCCGTTTTACGGGCGATATCCTTTAACACAAAGGCTGCATGGTAAATTTTATCCAATGTCA
>CALCUU010000206.1 GCA_937906915.1 uncultured Phascolarctobacterium sp.
CCACTTCCAACAACGCCAAAGAGCTTGCGGATTATGGCAAGGCTCTTTACGATGGCATTAACGGTGCGGAAGACGAGAAGATTGTTTTGCCGGTCTTTGCTTATTACGGAACTTCTCGTATGTGGAACGATAGCAAGCTTTTGGGCAAGGGCAAGAAGATTGATTTGCCTCGCAGTGTTGGTTATGAAGAATGTATTGAGCCTTCTTCTTCCTATAATACTTTTGGACAATGGTTCAAGTACGCAATGCTTAGCGCAGCAGAGTTTGACCGTGCGGCAAAAGAAGTGGGGGATAACAGGGAGAACCCTTATGCTTCCGTACTGCGTGCAGTTCGCCAAGCTGTTACTGCCTGCCTCAAGAGCATGGGCTGGACTGACATTAACTTTAGCTTTGCCCAACAAGATTTTGTTTTGACTCACCCTGATATGGGCGAGCTGACCATTGACGTTTTAAGTGATGGCGCCCGTAGCGTAATTAGTATGGCTGCGGATTTGGCTTACCGTATGGTGCGCCTCAATCCTGATTTGGGAGAACGCGCTGCACTCGACACTCCCGGTGTTGTTTTGATAGACGAAGTTGATATGCACTTGCATCCTTCCTGGCAACAAACTGTGCTCTACGATTTGCAAGAGGCTTTTCCCAAGGTGCAGTTCATTGTGACCACCCACAGTCCCCAGGTTTTGACCTCTGTAAATCCGGAAAGCATCCGCATTTTGCAATGGGGTCATTGCTTCGAGGGTGTGCGCACTCCGGAATTTTCCTTGGGCGCAGAAAGCTATCAGCTTTTGAAGGATATTCAAAATGTAGAAACCCGTCCCCAAGCTTTGCCAATTGTAAAAGATTTGGCACGTTACTTAGAGCTTGTGGGTGAAGATAAATGGGATAGCAAGGAAGCTATCGAGTTGCGCACCCGTCTTGACGAATGGGCGAAGGGGCGCGAGCCTGCTCTTATTCGTGCGGATATGGATATTCGTATGCGTCTCTTTAGGAGGAATCGCAAATGAAACGGGTCTATAAACGAGAGCAAGAGCCGGAGCTGTTAAAGAGCTATCGCACTCGCTACCCTGATGCTAAGTGGGATAAATTTCGCAGACGTTTTACCAGAGGCTATCGTCAGGTGAAGCAGGCGATTATCGAGGACCAACGAGGCTTGTGTGCTTACTGCGAGATTAGTATTAAGATGAAGGAAGATTACACGGAAGTTGACGATTTCCGTGTGGAACATTTCTATCCTAAAGGGGCAACTCAAGATGGCGGGCACAACTACCATCTTGATTGGCGCAATCTTTTAGGCGTGTGCCATGGTGGTAGTCAAAAAGATGTTCCTGATGCCAAGTGGCGCTTTTCCACAGCTAAGCGTGACCGTAGCTGTGACGTGCCCAAAGGTGGCAAGGAAATTACAGACCGCATCTTAAATCCTCTTAAACTGCCCGGTGACAAAAGATTATTTCGCTACACGGAGCATAATGGGAAGATGTTTGTAGATGAAGAAACTTGTCCCAAAGAGCTCCAATGGAAGGCGAAAAATACTATTAAAGAGTTGAATTTGAATGCTCCTCGCTTGATGAGAATGCGTAAGGCTGTCATCGACAAGCTTACTGACGAAGTAATGCAGGCGTTGGCGGAGGGGCAGGACTTGGACGAAGCTTTGTCCTGGCTGGCAGAGAGCTTCCTTTTGCCTGACCATCAGAATAGAAGCGTGCCTTTCTTTACCGTTATTCGCTGGTATTTGGGGGACGCGGCGGAAAAGCTTATTGCTGCGAGCGGAAACAAATTGTAATTTAAAAGTTCTGCCTACGGAAGAAGTTGGCAGGACTTTTTATTTTCAAATAGAATATCTAATGTTAACGGTTATGTAAAACTTATCAAATATATAATTAAGAAAGCGTCAGAAATGCCGGATAACAAGGCGGAGCAAAATTGTGTAGCGATGGCGTACTGAGCGTACGTCGAGCAAGCAATTTTAGCGACAACGCAGGAAGACGGTATTTATCACGCTTTCGCGGAGGAAAGTTATGATGGTAACAAACAAAGGCTTCAAAGCCTACGACGTTCGTGGTGTCTACCCCACGGAAGTAAACGAAGAGCTTGCTTATCGAGTAGGTCGCATTTTTTCTGCAATGTTTGCAGCTGAAACAGTAGTTGTTGGTCACGACATTCGTCTGAGCGGTCGTGCTATTGTTGATGCGTTGACCGAAGGTTTGCGTCACGGTGGTACTAAGGTTATCGACATTGGTCAATGCGGTACCGAAATGATTTACTTCGCTACTGCTCATCTCGAAGCTGACGGTGGCATTATGGTTACTGCAAGCCATAACCCCAAAGAATATAATGGTATGAAGCTGGTGCGCAAAGGCGCTCGTCCCATTTCCGGTGACACTGGCTTAAAAGAAATTGGCGAAATGGCTGTGGCTTCCAATTTTGTACACGCACAAGTTGCTGGCAAAACTTTGGGTGAGCTGGAAAAAGTTGACATCGTTCCTGCTTACATTGAACATTTGCTGACTTATGTTGATAAATCTGCCTTGAAACCCATGAAGATTGTGGCTAACCCCGGTAACGGTGGTGCTGGTCCTATCATGAAAGAGCTGGCTAAGCATTTGCCCTTTGAATTTGTTTCCATCTTTGACGAACCGGACGGAAGCTTCCCCAACGGTGTACCCAATCCGATTTTGATGCCTAACCGCGAAGCTACTGCAAAAGTAGTGCGTGAAACTGGCGCAGATTTAGGTATCGCTTGGGACGGCGACTTTGACCGTTGCTTCCTCTTTGACGAAAACGCAGAATTTATTGAAGGCTACTACATCGTTGGCCTTTTGGCAGAAGTTTTCCTGCTGAAAGAACCGGGCGCTAAAATTATGTATGACCCTCGCTTGACTTGGAATACCGAAGCAATTTTGGAACGTGACGGCGGTGTGCCTGTACGTTGCAAATCCGGTCACGCCTTTATGAAAGAATGCATGCGCCAAAACGAAGTGCTTTATGGTGGCGAAATGAGTGCGCACCATTACTTCCGTGATTTCTCCTACTGCGATAGTGGTATGATTCCTTGGCTCCTCGTTGCAGAGCTCATGTGCCGTAGCGGTAAAAAACTTTCCGAATTGGTAGGCGCTCGTGTGGATATGTTCCCCTGCAGTGGCGAGATTAACCGCAAAGTTGAAGACTCTCCTGCAATTTTGAAAGCTTTGGAAGAAAAATATGCTGACGGCGAACAGGACAAAATGGACGGTTTGAGCGTTGCTTACGCAGATTGGCGCTTCAACGTGCGTACATCCAACACTGAACCTGTAATGCGCCTCAACGTAGAAACTAAAGGCGATAAAGAACTTTTGGCTGCGAAAACCGCAGAAATTTTAGAAATTATTGGTGGGGAGGAAGCGTAATGTTTAAAAAAGTTCGTAAGGCAGTTATTCCTGCGGCAGGCTTGGGCACTCGCTTCTTGCCGGCGACTAAGGCTGTTCCCAAGGAAATGATTCCCATCGTGGACAAACCCACCCTGCAATATATTATTGAAGAAGCTCTTGCTTCCGGAATTGAAGACATCTTGATTATTACCGGTCGCACCAAACGTGCCATTGAAGACCATTTTGATAGAAGCATCGAGCT
>CALCUU010000207.1 GCA_937906915.1 uncultured Phascolarctobacterium sp.
AAAGCTGACGACGGTCACGGAGAACTATATTGCCAACGTCCCCTACTCCCAAGCCGTCAACAAGCACCTTGCCGGATTGAATCTTTCCGTTAATACCGATACCATTCTTAGTGATTTCGATTACGGAACCATTTTCAGCAATGACAATGTTTTCGCTGGGCATGCCAAGGTCTTTAGCAAGCTTAGCGTGTTTAATAAGGTGGCGGTATTCGCCGTGGACAGGAATAAAATATTTAGGACGCACCAGATTGTGCATCAGTTTAATTTCTTCTTGACTAGCGTGACCGGAAACGTGTACGCCATTAGATTTTTCGTAGATTACATCAGCACCAAGCTTGTATAAATGGTCAATGGTACGGGAAACAAGCTTTTCGTTACCGGGAATGGGTGTTGCTGAGATAATTACAGTATCACCGGGCATAATGCCAACCTTTTTATGGTCATTCATTGCCATACGGGTCAAAGCGCTCATGGGCTCGCCCTGGCTACCGGTTGTGATGATTACTATTTGATTTGCAGAGTAGTTGTTAGTTTCATCAATATCAATCAAAACGCCTTCAGGAATTTTTAAATAGCCAAGCTCCATAGCGATATTGACTACGTTAATCATACTGCGACCGATAACAGCAACCTTGCGTTTATATTTTACAGCGCTATCAACAACTTGTTGAATACGATGTACGTTGGAAGAAAAGGTTGCCACGATGATACGGTTGCGTGCATAACGGAACTCGTCATCAAAAGTTTGACCTACCATTTTTTCGCTTTGGGTAAAGCCGGGACGCTCTGCGTTGGTGCTATCAGCAAGGAGTGCTAAAACACCTGCGTCGCCATATTCAGCAAACTTGTTAAATTGAGTAACCTGTCCGTCAACAGGGGTCTGGTCAAATTTGAAGTCACCGGTGTGAATGATGGTGCCTATGGGAGTTTTGATGACGATGGAGATTGCGTCGGGAATACTGTGGTTGACGCGAATAAATTCAAGAGTAAAATCTCCTGCTTTAATTCTGTCACCGGGTTTAATTGTAATAAGGTTATCGTCGCTAACATTATTTTCACGCAGACGACCTTGCAAAATTCCAAGAGTAAGTGCGGTACCGTAAACAGGCACGTCCAAATTTTTCAGCACGTAAGGCAACGCGCCAATGTGGTCTTCATGACCATGGGTTAAGAAAATTGCTTTAACCTTATCTTTGTTATCCAATAAATAAGTAATATCGGGAATAACGAGGTCAATGCCCAGCATATCGTCCTCAGGAAACATTAACCCTGCATCTATAAGAATTATGTCGTCACCATAACGAAAAACAGTCATATTTTTGCCGATTTCCCCTAAGCCACCGAGAGGAATAATCTGCACTTTCTTTTGATTTTTTTCCAAAAAAAATACACCTCCAGATTCTATAATTTTCCGAACAATATTTATACATAATGTTAATTTGCAAGTCCGCACAATTACTCTATCCTATATTATACACTATGAGATATTCTCTGACAAATCTAGGAGTAGTGTTTTTCAAGAAAATACTTTTAATTTTTGTTAAATAATTTCAGAAAAAATACCCTAGCCTTAAATAGCTAGGGTAATAATTATTTTAGACATTTACAATTTAAAAGGACACCTACTCCACCTAAAAGCATTACCACTGCCAGGAGTAAAGGTTCCAATAATAAACCACCATAGGCATACCAGAGACCAACCCCAATCGGTAAGGCAATAAGGTTGAAAAACAAAGCGATGATGGAATTTCTCTTGAAGGCTTTTTTCAGCTTCTTGCTCAATTCAATAGCTTGCAAGATAATTTTAATGTTGTCTTCCGGTAAAACAACTTGGGCAAATTGTTCAGCTGCACTGTTTTGAACAGCAGCACCCACGTCACCACAGGCAAGGAGGGGCATATCGCTAATCTTGTTGCCATAAACGAGAGTACGTTCCCCACCCCAACGTAAGCTTTGAATAAGCTCTGCCTTTTCTTTAGGCTCAAGGTCTACAACGGAGCGAACTCTTCCGTCGGACATAAAGTCCGGTAAGGAATTATCAATGTATAAATTTAGAGCAGTAAGCTGCACTAAATCCATACTATTATTAGAATTATCCTTATGACAGGAGAAAACCCCCAAGGTAATTTTATGAAGCTGTTCCATAACGGCAGCGTTCTTGAAAACAATGCCTTGCTTATTAGCCAACTTGTTTATTACGAGCAGAACACTGCTATGTGCAAAGCCAAGAGCGCAAGGATAAGAGCCAAGCATAATGGAAACGAGAACCTTCCAAGCAATGCTAGCCTCTCCAGTATGGAAGTACCAGCTTAATGCGGCGATGATTGCCAAGCTGATGACAATGGGCAGGAAAATTACAGCAATTTTATCCGTTCTCTTTAGCTTTTGCATGGACTTAGGCTCTTTACTATATTTTTCAGCCATACGCCACAACTGTACAGCCTGAACATTTTTATTGGTAGCTGTTGCTTTTACCTTAATGCTTCCCTCTTTGAGAATTGTTTCTGCGTAAACAAAGTCGTTTTTCTTTTTAGAAACAAGCTCAAAGGAGCCGGTAATTTCAGATTCGTCAAGCTTACCCTGCCAATCATAGATTATTCCGTCAATTCTGACCCTTGCAAAGCCGCCCTTACGGATTTGTTCAAGCTCTTTTACATATTCACCCTTTTTGCCTCTTGCAATGGGTGCCATAACCTGAATTTTAGCACCTTCGGGAAGTGAAAGCA
>CALCUU010000208.1 GCA_937906915.1 uncultured Phascolarctobacterium sp.
TTAATTTTGCTTCGTCCCTAATTGGGGACGAAGTTTTTTATTTTAGACAATAGAGAAATGTTGTCGTGTTAAAGGTATATTATTTTGGAGGTAGAATACAACAATGGCAATGGACTACAGCAAAACCTTAAACCTGCCCGAAACCGAATTCCCCATGCGTGCAAACTTGCCGCAACGTGAACCTGAATTCCAAAAATTCTGGGCAGAAAACGATATTTATTGGAAGAAACAAGCTCTGCACGAAGGCAATGAAAAATTCATCCTTCACGATGGCCCTCCGTATGCAAACGGCAAAATCCACATGGGTCATGCTCTCAACAAAATTCTGAAAGATATCATCATCAAATATAAATATGCTCAAGGCTTCGACACCCCGTACGTTCCCGGTTGGGATACCCACGGTATGCCTATCGAGCACGCAGCTATCAAAGAGCTGGGCTTGAACCGCAAAGAAATTGACGACCTTACCCTGCGCCGTCAATGCCATGACTACGCACTGCGCTTCATTGATTTGCAACGCGAAGACTTCAAACGCTTGGGCGTACTTGGCGACTGGGAAAACCCCTATGTAACCCTGTATCCCCACATCGAAGCTGACCAAATCCGTGTATTTGGCGAAATGGCTAAAAAAGGCTACATCTACAAAGGCAAGAAGAGCGTTTACTGGTGCCCCCATTGCGAAACTGCTCTTGCTGAAGCTGAAATCGAATACGGCGAACAAAAAACTCCGACCATCTATGTAAAAATGCCCATTATCGACGACTTGGGCAAAATGCCGGAAGCAGCTAAAGGCAAAAACGCTTCCATGGTAATTTGGACCACCACCCCTTGGACCATGCCTGCTAACGTTGCAGTAGCTTTGAACCCCAACCTGGAATATGCTTGGGTTGAAGTTGAAGGCGAAGTAGTATTCATGGCTAAAGAAATGCTGGAACAAGTTGGCGCTGTTTGCAAAAAAGATTTGAGCAACATCCTTGGTACCGTTATGGGTAAAGAAATGGAATTTGCTAAATGCAAACACCCCATGCCGGAACTTGACCGCGAATCCTTAGTTGTAATGGCTGACTACGTTACCACCGAAGCTGGTACCGGTTGCGTACACACTGCTCCTGGTCACGGTGACGTTGACTTTGAAACCGGCTTGAAATACAAACTGCCCATCCTGTGCCCTGTTGATGAACAAGGCAAGCTGACCGCTGAAGCTGGCGAACGCTTTGCAGGTATGTTTGTATTCGACGCAAATATCCCCATTTTGAAATACTTGTCCGAGCTGAACATGCTCCTTGGCAAAGAAAATATTAAGCACCAATACGCACACTGCTGGCGCTGCAAGAACCCCATCATCTTCCGTGCAACTGCTCAATGGTTTGCTTCCGTTGACGGTTTCCGTGACGATGCATTGAAAGCTATTGATGAAGATGTAAAATGGATTCCTGCTTGGGGTCAACAACGTATTCACAACATGGTTGCTGAACGTCACGACTGGTGCATCAGCCGTCAACGTACTTGGGGCGTTCCCATTCCCGTATTCTACTGCGACGAATGTGGTGAACATCTCATCAACGACGCAACCATTGAATCCGTAGCAAGCATCTTCGCTAAAGAAGGCTGCGACGCTTGGTGGGCACGTCCTGCTGAAGAACTGTTGCCTGCTGGCACCGTTTGCCCCAAATGCGGACACAATCATTTCCACAAAGAAACCGACATCATGGACGTTTGGTTCGACAGTGGCTCCACTCACCAATCCGTAGTAATGCAACGCCCTGAACTGGGTCAAGTTTCTGATATGTACTTGGAAGGCAGTGACCAACATCGTGGCTGGTTCCAATCCTCCTTGTTGACTGCTGTTGCTGTTACCGGCAAAGCTCCCTACAAATCCGTATTGACTCACGGTTATGTAGTAGACGGCGAAGGTCGCAAAATGTCCAAATCCGTTGGTAACGTAATGGTTCCCCAAGAAATCATTGAACAATACGGCGCTGATATCGTTCGTCTGTGGACTGCTTCTACCGACTACAGAGCAGATATCCGTATCTCCCCGAAAATCGTAAAACAACTTTCCGAAGTTTACCGCAAAATCCGTAACACCATGCGTTACATTTTGAGCAACACCAATGACTTCGATTATGAAAAAGATGCAGTTCCGTTTAACGAAATGCTGGAACTGGACCGTTGGGCTCTTATGCATCTCCAACTCTTGAAAAAAGAAGTTACCGAAGCATACGACAACTACGAATTCCACGTTCTCTATCATGCAATTCATAACTTCTGCACCGTAGAAATGTCCAGCTACTATCTGGATATTCTCAAAGACCGCCTCTATGCTTACAAAGCAGATAGCAAAGAACGTCGTAGCGCTCAAACCGCTATGTACGAAATCCTTATGGACTTGATGGTAATGCTCACTCCTGTACTGAGCTTCACCATGGAAGAAGTATGGCAATTCATGAAGAAACCTGCTAACGCTCCCTTGTCCGTACAAATGCTGCCCTGGCCCAAAGTTAAAGAAGAATATCTTGACGAAGCTTTGGAAACCAAATGGAACAACTTCATTGACATTCGTAGCGAAATTACCAAAGTTCTGGAAGTTGCTCGTCGTGAAAAAACCATTGGTCACTCCTTGGATGCTAACGTAGTGCTTCACGCTACTGGCGATGCACTCGCAGTTTTGAAATCTGTAGAAGCTGAACTGGCAACCCTGCTTATCGTTTCTAAAGCAACCATCGTTGAAGGTGTTGAAGAAGGCACCGCAACTGGTCGCGAAGATTTGAAGGTTACCGTTCAAGCAGCAGAAGGCGAAAAATGTGAACGTTGCTGGATTTACAGTGACGAAGTTGGCAAGGATGCAGAACATCCCACCCTTTGCGCTCGTTGTGCAGCTGCAGTAAAATAAAATATTCTATAAGCAACAAATCCCCGTTCAGTTTTTGAACGGGGATTTTTAGTTTGCCG
>CALCUU010000209.1 GCA_937906915.1 uncultured Phascolarctobacterium sp.
TCCTGGTAACACTTACTAATATATATTGTTTATAATTATTAAAGGCGTAGCTCGCAAGGGCTACGCCTTAGTTGTTTTTGTCGTAAAAAACTAAAGGACTGGCATTACACCAGTCCTTAGAAGCTTCTTATTTTGCTTTTTTCAAGAATTTACCATACATTTCATGGTCATCTTTCATCATCTTATCGCATTCGTCGCCGATGATGCAGGTAGGATCGATGCCTTGTTTCATGAAGTAATCTTTAAATTCTTTGGATTCGCAAACTTTTTTAGCTGCGTTGCGCAGGATATCAAGTTTGTCTTTCGGGGTGCCTTTAGGAGCAACGAGGGCTGCCCAAGCACGGATGGTCATATCGTGACCGAGTTCTTTGAAGGTAGGAACGTTGGGATAAATTTCGCTACGGCTAGCTGCCATTACAGCCAAAATTTTCAGGTTGCCAGCGTCAACTTGGCTTTTGAAAACGGAGGGGTCAGCCAAGGTAGCGTCAATGTGTTTGCCTGCCAAAGCAGCAGCAATGTCAGCAGTTCCTTTCGGATAAGGAACGTGTTTAAATTTAACGCCGAATTTTTCTTCGAAGTTCAATGCAGCAATGTGCCAGATAGCGCCGATACCGGAGTTACCCATTTGAACTTTACCGGGGTTAGCTTTTGCATGAGCTACAAATTCGTCTACGCTGTTGAACGGAGCTTCTTTAGCTACGATCAAAGCTGCAGGTGCTGCGATAGGTGCGCAAATTGCAGAGTAGTCAGCATAGGTGTTTTTGCATTTGCCTTGATGGGGGAACATTGCCAATTCAACGGTTACCATGCCGAGGGTATGACCATTGGGTTTAGCATTAGCAGTTTCAACCATACCGGTTACGCCGCCACCATCAGGTTTGTTTACGGGAACAAATTTGCTGCCAGCCAATTCTTTTTGAATGAATTGGATAACGCCACGAGCAGAGGTATCAGTACCGCCACCGGGAGCTTTGGGAATAATTACGGTGATGTCGCCGTCAGCAGGATAAGCAGCTTTTTTAGCGTCGCCGCCGCAACCTGCAACCATTACTGCCATAGCCAGCAATGCCATCAGAACTACAAGAATCTTTTTCATCTTAGTACACTCCTTAAATTTTTATAGCCACATAAAATTATATATGCCTTAGTCAAAAAAGGCAACCATTTAGCGTAACTCTTCCTTTGCTACTTGCACGCAGGCAATGTTCTTCCTGTTCCAAGTGTAGGTAATAATTAAGCCTTCGCTACTTGCGATAATAGCGGGATAGGAAAATTCTCCCGGTTCGCTTTCCAAATCGCAAAGCTTTTGCCAAGTTGCACCATTATCCGTAGATTTAAACAGGCTTAACGGAGAACGCATACCCCAATTTGCCTGAACGGGGTTGCACACAAGGTAAAGGTTGTTATCAAAGGGAGCTTTCACCAAATCAAGACCGCTGTTGTTATTGGGAAGCTCCGTCTTGTAGGCATCGCTCCAAGTTTTGCCGTAGTCACTGCTATCCGCACGGTAGACGTAACCTTCGCTACTACGCAAAAGCATGTGCACTCTGCCCGCTTCACCTTCCCACAAGCTGGGCTGAATAACCCCGCGCCCGTAGAAGGATTGCTCGCTTACGGCAATGTTGCTTTCGGCAGTTTTCTCCCCTGCTTCGTACACCAAGCCTGCAATTTTGATAGGTGCAGTTTTTTCCCAAGTGTGGCAATCGTCACTGCTAACATCTACGAAAGCAGTCCACTCGCCTTTTTCAATGGAGCCACCTGCAAGCACAGTACCGTTGCTCAAAGTAATAGGCTTGTTGCGCACGGGACCTCTGCCACCGCTTACGTCGCCTGCCACCATTTCGCAAGGCTCGCTCCAAGTTTTGCCATGGTCTTCGGAAATTCGCAGGTAGGTCTTCCAATCGGAAATCTTCTCTCCTTCTTTGTAAAAGAGGTGCAATTTGCCAGCGCTATTGTAAAAAAGTACAGGGTTCCAGTTAGCTTCAATGCCATCTGCCAATTTGACAGGTGCAGTCCATTTGCCATTAACCTTATGGCTACTCCAAATAGCAACGTCTGCATTGCCCTCGTGGGTACCACCAAACCAACAGCTCAGCAAACCGTCAGGCGTTTCAATTATAGTAGATGCGTGACAGAAATCTGTGGGCAAGTTGTTTATGATAAATTCTTTTTGCATATTATCACCTTGAAATTAAGATACCCAATTATTTTAACATAATGAGCTTAATTGGTAAACGTATTAGACCCACGCGTCAGAAGTGCCATATAACGAGGCGGAACAAGATTGTGAAGCGAAGGCGTACT
>CALCUU010000210.1 GCA_937906915.1 uncultured Phascolarctobacterium sp.
CCTTCGTTAATTTATAGAGCAGTGTTTTAAATTATAAACTTTGTTTTAAGCAAGCTCGCTAACTTTTTCGATAAATTTCACGCCAGCAGCTTCCATTTCCTCCATAGCGATGGCAATAGTTTCAGGAGCGATGCCACGGCAAGCTGCTTTGTTAAGGATTACGTCAAAGCCTGCGTCACGTAATTGGAGTACAGTATTTTTTACGCAGTAATCAGTTGCCAAGCCGCCGCAGATTACGGTGGTAATACCTTGGCAACGCAGGTATTCGATAACGCCGGTAGAAAGCTTGTTGCCTAAATCATGGTAGCAAGCGCCGTAGGGGTGCTTATCAACTTCGATTCCTTTGTAAACTTGGAAGTCGTAAGCTGCAGGGTCAAGACCAGCGATGAAGTCAAAGCCTTTGGTGCCGATGATGGCGTGTGCCGGCCAACGAATGTCTAAATCAGCGTGACCTTCGATGGGGGAAAGGGGCGGATGTTCTTCGTCACTGAGCCAAAGAGCTTCGTTAGTATGTGCGTCGCGGGAGGCAACACGCAGGCTGGCAAATTTTGCTTGAGCGTTCAGCTCGTCAGCAATTTGGTCGCCTTCAACTACGGGGAGCTCGTTAGGGCAAACGGGGGTGAAGGTATTTTGTGCGTCAATATCAAAGGACGCAATATATTTCTTTTCAGGTAATTGCATTTTGACACTTCCTTTTTGTGATAAATAGGTGGTGCCTTTATTGTAGTACCATTTGGTAAAATTATCAAATTTAATTTACATTTATTCAAAGTGGTGTAATTGACTATGACCAACGTAAACGATAGAATAAATGTGGATAAATATAAATTTGGAGGACTTATGAAAAAATTAGTTCTTTACATATTGATGATAGCCTTGCTTGTTGCAGGTTGTGGTGGTGAAAAGCAAAGCGCTTCTGATAAATTACAGGTTGCGGCAAGCTTTTACCCCATGGCAGAGTTCGCTCGCAATGTTGGCGGTGACAAGGTAGAAGTCTTCGCCCTCGTACCAGATGGTGCAGAAGCTCACGATTGGGAACCGTCTCCTGCCGATTTGACTCGTCTTGGTAAAGCGCAGGTTTTTGTTTACAATGGCATTGTGGAGCCTTGGGCAAAGCAAGCCTTGACTGCATTAAGCGAGCGTAAAATTTTGGCAGTGCAAACTGGCTTAGGCTTGTACGAGCGAGCAGGTGAGGTTCACGAGGAAGAACATCACGAGCACGGACATCATTGCCATCACGGCAAGGAAGACCCGCACATTTGGATTAGTCCTAAAAAAGCAATGGTGCAGGTTGAACGTATAACCTTTGCCCTTTGCGAAGCAGATGCTAAGAACGCCAAGTATTATCAAGATAATAGCGATAAATATGTGGAACAGCTTAAAGCTTTAGACATTCAGCTTACCAATTTAGCGAAGAACGCTCCTAGAAAAGTTTTCGTCACTGCCCATGCTGCCTTTGGCCATTTGGCAGATGATTACGGCTTGGAGCAACTGGCTGTAAACGGGCTTAGCCCCCACGCAGAACCTACTCCTGCTGATTTACAGCGCTTGATTAAAGTTGTAAAAAGCGAGAAGGTGCGCTACGTGTTCTTTGAAACCTTGACTGACCCTAAGCTGGCTCAACTGGTGGCAGATGAAACTGGTGCGCAGGTTTCCGTACTTGACCCCTTGGAGGGCTTGAATGCGGAAGGTCGCAAGAAAAAATTAGATTACTTGCAAATTATGCAGCAAAACATTCGCAATTTACAGATTGCTTTGAATGCGAAATAAGGAATTATAATGAAGAAAATTATTGAAATTAAAGACTTGGGCTTTGATTATGGCGAAGGCTGGGTCTTTCATAAACTGAATTTAGAAATTACAGAAGGCGACTTCGTAGCGGTGATTGGTGCCAATGGCGCTGGCAAGAGTACACTTTTGAAAATGCTTGCCAATGTTATTGAGCCTACCATTGGCGAAATTACTTATTACGGAACACCCATCAGTGAGTTTGAAAATTGGGAGCGTATTGGCTACGTTCCGCAAAATCCGGGACGTGCCCAAAAGAATTTCCCTATAAGCGTCCGTGAGGTTGTGGGCTTAGGCTTGCTCAAAGGCAACAGCTTAATCCATCGCTTCAATAGTCAGGACAAGGAAGCCATCAACGAAATCATGGAGCGTTTTGACTTGACGGATTTGCGTTACCGTAAGATTGGTGAGCTTAGTGGCGGTCAGCAGCAAAGAGTTTTCTTGGCACGGGCAATGGTGAAGCAACCTAAGATTTTGCTTCTTGACGAGCCTGCTACCGGTATTGACACTGCGGCGAAGGCAGATTTGTATGCCATGCTGAAAAAGATTAACCGCGAGCAAGGCGTTACCATCATTATGGTAAGTCACGATTTGGAGTTGGCGGCGGATGCTGCGCAGAACGCTTTGTGCCTTGACCACGGAATCTGCTTCTGGGGTGAGGTGCACGCAGCCTTGAAGCATCACCATAAGCACGGTTATTTTTATAGATAGAGGTAACATTTATGATAGAAATGTTCGAAATGGAATTTATGCAAAGGGCTTGGCTGGCAGGCTTAATCATGGCAGTAATCTGTCCTTTGATTGGCAGCTTCCTTGTTTTGCGCAGGCAGTCCCTCATTGGTGACGGCTTGGGACATATTGCTTTTGCCGGTGTAGCAGGCGGTGCCCTTTTTGGTTATAGTCCTGTACTTAGTGCGGCGGTGGCTACAATTTTAGGTGCTCTTGCCATTGAAAGGGTAAGAGTGAAGCTGTCCGATGCTGCTGATATGGTGCTGGCGATATTTTTCTACAGCGGTATGGGCCTAGCGGTAATCTTTACCAGTATGAACAAAGAGGGTGGCTTTAATTTAGGTAGTATTCTTTTTGGTAGCCTAATGACTGTTAGCAGTAGGGACTTATTGATTGTAGCAGCCTTGGGCTTGTGTACCGTACTCTTTGTGATTTTGTACTATCGTCCCCTGCAATACTTAACCTTTGACGAAACCTCTGCCAAGGTGGCAGGGTTACCTGTAGATAAATTGAATATGCTTTTGGCAGTGCTTACTGCTTTGACCGTGGCGCTTTCCATGCGTATTGTTGGTTTGCTCTTGGTTTCTGCCATGATGGTTATCCCTGTGGCGTGCGCCCTGCAAACTGCAAAAAGCTTTGCTCAAACTATTTTGCAAAGTATGGCTTACGGAATTATCGCTGTAGCTTTGGGCTTGACTACTTCCTATTACGCTAACCTTGCTCCCGGTGGTACCATTGTCTTGACTTGTACTGCTCTCTTCATGGTGAGCACCCTGCTTGGCAAAAAGAAAACCGGTAATAAACCTGCACCTACTCCTTGTGCCCATTGCAAGGTGTGCGAAGAGGAGGCT
>CALCUU010000211.1 GCA_937906915.1 uncultured Phascolarctobacterium sp.
CTCAGCACCATAGTTAACTACTTCCTCAAAGAAGGAGCCTAGTTAGTCATTCATTGCTGCATTCATCTTTTTAACGTAGTCAGCAATGTTGGGTGCACCTTCCGCGCCGTGCTTTTCAATAATTTCTGCAATGCGGCAGTCAACGACGATACCGTCAGCAATTTTGCCCACAGCTTTACCTTCGCTGTACTTACGCACACGATAGCCAACTGCAACGGGAACATCAGTTACCTTGCGCACTGCATCTACCATTTCAGCAACCTTTTGCTCTACAACGTCGTCAGCAAGGACGCCATAGTAGGATACTGCGTAAACGTAGCCTTTAGCTTCTTTAGCAATCATGGCAATTCTATCACGAGAGTTAGGAGTGATGATGGCAATCAAAGCAATATTACGAGGTTCGCAGTAAGGCAAGAGCTCTTCTTTTTCTTCGTAGGGAACGTCAGGAACCAGGATGCCGCTTACACCGCAAGCTTCGCATTGTTCAAAGAACTTTTCGCAGCCGTAGGTGTAAATAGGATTTGCATAGGTTACCAGAACCACGGGAATTTGAGTTTCTTGACGCAGTTCTTTTAACATATTAAAAATTTCATCGGTAGTGGTGCCTGCTGCCAACGCACGTGCAGCAGAGCGTTGCATTTCTTCGCCTTCGGCAACAGGGTCAGAGAACGGAATACCCAATTCGATAATACCTGCGCCTGCTTCTTCCATGGCAAGAATCAATTCTTTAGTTGCTTCCAAGCTAGGGTCACCTGCGGTGATGGAAGGAATCAAAACTTTTTTATTATTAGCAAAAGCTTTAGCAATCTTATTCATGTAAGTCAACCCCCATATAACGAGCGATGGCAGCAACGTCTTTGTCGCCACGACCGGAAATATTTATAACGATGATTTGGTCTTTATCCATAGTGGGTGCCAGCTTCATAGCGTAAGCTACAGCGTGAGCACTTTCAATTGCGGGGATAACGCCTTCGATTTTAGAAAGGTAGTGGAATGCTTCCACTGCTTCGTCGTCAGTTGCAGGCACGTATTGAGCACGACCAATGTCGTGGAGATAAGCGTGTTCAGGGCCAATGCCAGGATAGTCAAGACCGGCAGAGATGGAATATACGGGAGCGATTTGTCCGTATTTGTCTTGCAGGAAGTAAGACTTCATACCGTGGAAGATACCCAAGGTACCGTTAGCAATGGTAGCTGCGTTATCAGGGTGGTTTACGCCACGACCTGCAGCTTCAACACCAATGAGGCGTACATTTTCTTCTTTAATAAAATCGTAGAAGGCACCGATAGCATTGGAGCCACCGCCAACACAAGCGATTACTGCGTCAGGCAGCTTGCCTTCTTTCGCAATGATTTGCTCGCGGATTTCTTCGCTGATAATTTTTTGGAAGTCACGAACGATTTCCGGGTACGGATGGGGACCCATTACGCTACCTAAAATATAGAAGGTATCTTCGCAGCGTTCAGTCCATTCGCGCATTGCTTCGTTTACAGCATCCTTCAAAGTCATGGTGCCACTTTCAACAGCAACAACCTTCGCACCAAGAAGTTCCATTCTAAATACGTTGAGGGCTTGGCGTTCAGTATCTTCCTTACCCATGTAAACTACGCATTCCATACCCATAAGGGCAGCAGCAGTAGCAGTTGCTACACCGTGTTGACCAGCACCGGTTTCTGCGATAACGCGGGTCTTGCCCATTTTCTTAGCCAAAAGTGCTTGACCAAGTACGTTGTTAATTTTGTGAGCGCCAGTGTGGTTCAGGTCTTCACGTTTCAGATAAATCTTAGCGCCGCCCAAATCCTTGGTCATACGTTCAGCGTAGTACAGCATGGAAGGTCTGTTAGCGTAGTCGCGGTACAGAGCCTTCAGCTCTTCTTTAAATTGGGGGTCGTTTTTGTAGTGCTCGTATGCTTCTTGCAATTCCAGCACTGCGTTCATCAAAGTTTCGGGGATGTATTGTCCACCGTGAATACCATATCTACCTTTGGTCATTTTTCTTTCGCTCCTTACATCAGCTAAATTTTTGCTGTTGGTGTGGTGCTTGCATATAAAAAGCCTGCCCCTGATTGCTCAAGGACAGGCGAAAATTACATTTACCTGCGGTACCACCTTGTTTCACTGCAATGCAGTGCTCTTTCGCAGAGTGCCAACACACCCCTCGTCCTTAACGCAGACGTTACGTTAGCGGATACTCTCGTAAAAACGATTTCCCCGTACCCTCAACGGTCCATTTATCGAACTGCATCTCTATCCGGCTTCCAGCACCCCGAACTCTCTGTAAGCGCATCTTTCGACTTGATCTCCGTCTCAACGGTTTGTGGTTATTATTAAACTGCTAATAGTGTACCACCGTCAATCTTTTGCGTCAACATATTTTTTCATTGGCGTTGGTATTCTAAAAATAAAGACCTTTTCTGTAAACCAGTTTACATTATTTCTCAGCAAACACTTCCGGATAAGCATTTCTTGCCAGCTCTTCTGCTGCCTTGAAGGTATATTGGGAGGTGCTTACCAAATAATTGTCCCTAACTTTTACAACCTTGTTATTTTTGATAGCGTTAACGCTGGCGTACACAGGGTTCTTTAAAATTCTTTGACGGAACTCTTCCGGGTCACCTTGGTTGCTGTATTCCCAAGAGGGAGTGATAATCATATCCGGATTCAGCTCCAACATCTTCTCTTCAGAAAGTGCTCCGTTGTGAGGAACGTCAATACCCTCCAAAGCATTTAGTGTTGCGCTGTAATAACACAGGTCGCTAAAGGTTCCCTTCATTCCCAAAGGTCCCATAAAGGACAAGCCTAAAACCTTCAAGCGTTTATCTTCCGGAACTTTGGCAACAACCTTTTCACGGATAGCGTTCAAATCTGCTTGCAGCTTGGCAACCATTGCCTTACCTGCCTCTTCATCACCCACTGCCTTGCCGGTATCAATGATGAATTTGAAGATGTCCTGCATATTATCAGGAGTAGTGCACACGTACACCCTAATCCCTGCCGCACGCAAAGCTTTTATCATTGCCATGGCGTAGTCAGGAATAATGACAAGGTCCGGTTGCAGGGCAACAATCCATTCTATATTAGAGCCTTGCACCCTCTCCTTAACAAGCTTCACCTTCTCCCCTGCACTGCAAATGCTGGGGTCATCAGCAAAATAAGTAAGAGCAGCAATGCGCTTGCTATCTATTAAATCTAAAAGGATTTCGTCAACGGAAACGTTCATGCTGATAATGCGCTTGGGTTTTTCGTAAAAAGAAAGCTTCTGCCCCGTAGCGTCAGTTACGCTGTAAAGGATTTCACCGCTAACCTTCTGCTCCGGCTTAATGCCACCACAACCGCTTACGCACAGCATTACAAAAAGCAAGCATAAAGCAAATATTTTCTTCAACATCTTGCTCACCTGCTATTCGCCAACTGAATGGTCAACTTCTGGCGCAGTTCATCCATAGTATCGTAACAGAATTCGTGCACCACGTATTCTGGCTTAATGCACTCTAAAATTTGGCGGGCTGCTGCTGTTTCAAAAGGCTTGTGCTGGTCGATGGAAGCAATGTGCTTCCAAGTCAGAGCGTTGTCAATTTGTGCAGGTGCACATCTGTTAAAAGTGCGTTGGTACTGACCGGATAGGGAACAGCTTAAATGCACGCCCTTAATCAGCTCCGCACAAGGGCCAAGCTTATCTACAACACGACACACGTAATCGGCAGCTTCTGCTTCATTTTTCAAGCGAGGGTTGGTATTCATAAGGTGTCCGGTGTCCAGCATTATGCCCACGTTTTTACGTTCAATGCGGTCAAAA
>CALCUU010000212.1 GCA_937906915.1 uncultured Phascolarctobacterium sp.
GTAGCGAAGCTTTGACTTGCCAACGGTACGGAGAATTTTCTTTTGTAAATCTTTTTGCCCACCAAAGAAATCGTAGAGCTTGCCGTTAATATCTAGCGCCATAGCGTTGACGGTAAAATCGCGACGACTTAAATCTTCACGGAGAGTTTCACAGTACCAAACCTTTTCCGGTTTGTGAGCGTCAGCTCCGTAGGCTTCGCCTCGGAAGGTAGTGATTTCTACGGGTACGTTCTCTACGATGGCGATGACACAGCCAAAATTGTTGCCAAGATTATCAACAGTACGCCAATTTTGGGCGTGACAGATTTTTAAGACCTGTTCAGGATGGGCGCTGGTGGTTACGTCAAAGTCACCAGGCTCAATGCCAAGAAGAAGGTCTCGCACAGCTCCGCCTACTACGTAGGCTTCAAAGCCATTGGCATTTAGAGCGCTCAATATGCTTTTTATATAAGAGGGAAGTTTGCTTTTCATAATAGCTTTATTTTATCACGAGGGTGGGGCAAAATAAATATTTCACAGGAAAAACAAGGAGGCTCCGCTAAAAATTTGCACTCTCCAAAATCTTCTTGAAAACAGCATAGCTTCGTAACAATAAAAGCTTGCCATTAAGCTATAATGAGCTTACCAAAAGCTGTGAGCTTTACGCTTACCGGGTGGTGTCTGCGCAGCACTACCCGTTTATAATACAGCTGAAAATACCCCACAGTTTTTGCTGTGGGGTAAAATTTTTAAGGAGCTAAGATTATGAAAAAATCTAGTATTTTATCTCGCAAAGTAATGCTGTCTTTATTGACTACAAGCTTATTTATGTTTGGCGCTTCTGAAAATGTAGAAGCTGCCAGTGTTTACAACGAAAATATTTCTAGCAATACTACTTCTATCATAGCAGATAATTTATATTCCACTCATCCTTTGAACGAAGGCACTCATCGTAGCTACGGTGTAGCTTACCAAAATGGAGGCACCTATACCATTAGCGTTGCGGATGGTGCAACCTTGAACATAGAAAATAAATTGCTTCCGCCCATGCGCAACTATGGTATTGCGGTTATGGATGGGGTTACCTTAAACGTAGATGGTAACGTAAAAGTTGACGTGCTTGCTGACGGAACGGGGCATGCAAGAGGCGTGCGTAATAATGAGGTAAGTTCTGGTGCAACGCTTAATTTTAACGGAGACCTTGATGTTATTGCCACGGTGTATGATTCAATGGTGGTAGGTGTAGATACTTGGGGCGGTAATACCAATGTTAAGGGAAAGGCGAATATTACAGCCAACAGATTGGCAACGAATGCAGTAATTTCCGAATGGAGTAACGCTGTGCAAGTAGGTTGGGGTGGCGTAATGAATTTTAATGGTTCAGAAGCTAATCTTACGGCAACAAGCGAAGGCTATACTGCGCAAGCAGTAAATACCGTGGACGCTGGTTCCAAAATATATTTTAATTCTCCTACAACGGTAATAACTGCTGATTCTGATTTTGGTGCCAACGGTATTGGTGGTAGTGGTAATGTTTATTTTACAGGTAAGGACGTAACTATTAACGCAATAATCAATGATGGCGTAGGTGCGCGTAATGCTGTAGGCGTAATGTCTAGTATTGATGTTGCCAGCTCCGTAGAAAACTTTACCGTTAATGTTAAAGGCAGTGGTATTGATAATGGTAACGCTAATTTTGCTAATGGTACTGCTGGTATTTACAGCTTGGGTGATAATATCAACATCAAGGCGCAAAATGTAAGCATCAATGTTGAAAGTGGTGACGGAGTAACATCTGACAACGCTCCTGCAAATTACAGTGCTGCCCACGGTATTAGAGCAGATTATGGTGGCACAGTTAATGTTAGCGAAAATACTAAGACAACCGTAAATGTAAAGGACGATTTTAAAGGTGGCTCTGCTCTTAGCGCAGGTATTGGCAATACGGCAGGTACTATTAAAGTTTTAGGTGATGCTAACATTTCCAACACCAGTAATGTGGAAGGTGGCAATCTTGCCATGTACACGGAAGAAGGCGGTGTAATTATCCTTGGTCAAAAAGGTAAGACTGCTACTATCAATGGCGATGTTCTTGCCAAAGCGGGGAGCATCTCCACAATTTTGGGTAACGCTTCTTCCAGTTTGACAGGTTCCATAAGCGGTGCTGGTACTACAAATTTAGAGATGCACGATGGTGCGGAGTGGAATGTTACCGGTGATAGCAAGGTTACTAATTTGGGTGGTAATAAAGGTAAAATTAACATCAGCGATTTAGAAACCAAGGTTCAGGTTGCAAATAATAGTAATGCAAATCTTACCGTCCATGGTAATAGCGAAATTGCCAATCAAATTGCCAAAGGCGATACCACTACTAACCTGCAAGTTTTTGCTGATACGGTAGAGATTGCTGACGGTATTAAGGAAAAGACTTTGATAACTGAAGAAGGTAAGATTGCCGGAACCTTTAACGCTGTGACCGATGCAAATGGTAAGGTCGTTAGCGTAAAGGAAATTCCTAATGTAACTAACGTAGGCATCAGCGAAATGGCAAGCGTTGCTTTGATGGCTTGGCGTGCAGAAAACAACGACCTTAACAAACGCTTAGGTGAATTACGCGATAGCAACGGCGAGTACGGAGTTTGGGCGAGAATGATGCGTGGCGAGGGTGAGTTCAAGAGCGTGAAGAACCAGTATAACACTTACCAAGTTGGCTTCGACCAAAAGCTGAGCACTGATGACCGTTGGACTTTAGGTCTTGCCCTTAGTCGTACAGAGGGCGAAACTTCCTTTAGCAGAGGCAATGGAGAAAATGATCACACTGGCGTGGCAGTTTATGGTAGCTACTTAGGTAATGATGGTAGCTTTGTAGATTTGGTTGCAAAGTACGCTCGTCTTGACCACGATTTTAATATTGGTGCTGACCATGGAGATTATGGCACTAATGGTTATAGCGTAAGTGCGGAATACGGTAAACGCTTCCACGGAGAAAAAGATTTTTGGATTGAACCCCAAGTAGAATTGACCTATGGTACTGTTGATAGTGCTGATGTTGCTTTTAGCAAAGCTTATAAAGCACACTATGATAGCATGGACAGCTTCATTGCTCGTGCAGGCTTCGCACTGGGCAAAGACATTAAACAAGGTAATGTTTATGCTCGTGC
>CALCUU010000213.1 GCA_937906915.1 uncultured Phascolarctobacterium sp.
GTGCATATTGGCAAAAACTGCGCTCAAGGCAGGCAGCTTCTCGCAAACGATACCATCAGCACTCCATTTAGAAGCACGCACTTCGGCGCCGGCTTCAGTTAATTTTGCCATAAGCTCTTCGCGGGTAGTAACTAAAGTGTTTACACGCAAGCAAACGGGCGCGGGAGTGTTGTCGAAAGCACAGAGAGCTTCCGTTTCAGCACGTCCGTAATTTTTAAGCCACTTCTTCACCAGCCAACGAGGGTGGTACATTGCCAAGGAAATATAATCGGCAGTTTCCTTTTCTGCATCGGGGAAGGTGAAGCTGTCTTTTTTACGGAGCAAGCCACGCAACACACCGTTGACGAATTTAGCAGTACCCTCATGGCTAAAAAGGCGCGCCAAATTAACGGCTTCGTTACAAGCCGCTGAAGCAGGAATCTTATCCATATATAAAAGCTGATACACGCTTACACGCAAAACATTAAGTACCAGCTTATCAATCTTGTTCAAAGGACGAGTAACGCATTGCTGTAAATACCAGTCAATAGTTCCCACAGCCTTCACCGTACCGTAGACCAGCTCCGTCATTAAACGGCGGTCCATATCGCTTAGCTCATGACTGCGCAAATATTTATTAACTGCGATATTTGTATATGCGCCTTCGCCCAAAACTTGCTGCAATACTTCCACAGCAGCACTGCGGGCAGTAGCAGCTTTCTTATCAGTTTTTGCCATTGGCTTCCTCATCATCTAAAAATGCTAAAATAGCATCTTCCAGTTTCTTTTTATCTACACGGGTGTTAAAGCAAGGTCCAAAGGGACGCTCGTTTAAAACACCCAATACAGGCAGGGGGAATACATCTTGAATACCACTGGTCAAATCTCGCTCGCAGGCAACGGCAACAATAGCCTTGGGTCTTGCCTGCATAACCATTTGGCGAGCAAGGGTACCACCTGTGGCAACTGCCAGCTTGCAACCGTACTTATGTGCCAAAGCAAGCATATCGCCTACACTACAAGCACCACATTGCTTACAGTTTTCTACATTGCGGGTAATCTTGTGGACGCAGGTATCCCTTTGAATGCAGTGAGGTGTCAAGATTAAAATTCGTTCTGCGGGAACCTTAATCTTGTGCTGCATAACAAGGTTATTGCTTACCTCGATAAAGGACTGCTCAATTTTGCTACGGGGAATATTGAACAATCTTCCCAGCACTACGGCGAAGGGGAACAAAATGTTAATTGCCTTCCACGCCCAAAAGAACAGCACCTTGAACATAGAAATACCCAAAAGCGCCAGCACAATGCCGATTACGCCAATCACCAGGGCAAAAGCAATCACTGCACCAACCACGCCCATAAGCTTGGGAAGCAGGTAATGGATTTGCGCAAGTCCGGGAACAGTTACCTTCCAGACCACGTAAATCATCAAAGCACCGATGATTGCGCTGATGGAGGTGAGCGCCATAAATATTCTTTTCTTAGGTTTAAAGATAGTTTCTTCCATAATATATAGGGGATTACTCCTTGCCTAAAACATCTCCAACTTGTACGCCACGACCGTTAATGAAAACTTGTGCCGCCATACGTTTTTTAGATTCAGGCTGTACTTCGATAATTTCCAGCACGCCGTTACCGCAAGCAACGAAGAAGCTGTGTTTAGTAGCTTCTACCACGGTACCGGGTTCTGCAGTGGTAGCCTTATCAGTTAAACGGCTACCCCAAATTTTTAAGTTCTTGCCATCGGGCAATTTAGTAAAAGCACCGGGAGCAGGGTTAAAGCCACGAATTAAGTTGTGAATGTCAGTAGCAGACTTGCTCCAATCAATGCGTTCCATTTCACGCTTTAACAAGGAAGCGTAGGTTGCTTCTTCCTCGCTTTGTTTTTCAGGTTGTGCCTTGCCAGCTTCAATGTCCTCGATAACTTCCAGCAAAAGTTCTGCGCCTTTCACTTTCAGCTCGTCGTGAAGCTCGCCCATGGTCATATTTTCGCCAATGGGTACAGCAACCTTTTTAATCATGTCACCGGTATCCATACCGATATCCATTTGCATAATGGTTACGCCACTTTCCTTTTCACCTTGCATAATTGCATAGTGAATGGGTGCAGCACCTCTGTACTTGGGAAGCAGGGAAGCGTGCACGTTAATGCAGCCATACTTAGGCATATCAAGAATTTCTTTGGAAAGCAGTTGACCAAAAGCAGCAACTACAATCAAATCAGGGTTCATTTCTTTGAGCTGTGCCACAAATTCCGGAGTTTTAACACGTTGCGGTTGATGCACTTCAAAGCCTTGGCTCAAAGCATATTCCTTAACGGGAGTCATCAGCATTTGACGACCACGTCCTTTAGGTCTATCCGGTTGAGTGATGACACTAACAATTTCATATTTGCCTGCTTCTGCCAGCGCTTGCAAGCTACCTACGGCAAAATCAGGAGTTCCCATAAAAACTATACGCATAATTTTCACCTATTTATCCAATTTCTCTTTTTGCTTGGGCATAATGGTTTGAGCTTTGTCAATGAAGAGCACGCCGTCCAAATGGTCAAGCTCGTGTTGAATAGCGATTGCCATCAAGCCAGTTGCTTCCATTAAATAGCGTTTGCCGGTGCGGTCAGTAAATTCGCACTCAACTTTTTCTGCACGCTCAACTTCGCCCTCGTATTCAGGTACGCTAAGGCAGCCTTCGCCACCAACAACGCTACCCTCTTTGCTAACGATAACGGGGTTAATCATTTCTACCAAGCCTTCGCCTACGTCAATGACAACGATGCGTTTGGACACGCCAATTTGCGGAGCAGCCAAGCCCACGCCATCAGCAGCGTACATGGTCTCTGCCATATCCTTCAAAAGCTTGGTTAATTTTTTATCTATACGCTTTACTTCCTCCGCAGTTTTACGGAGCACAGGGTCACCTGCAGTAAGAATTTTTAATTTAGCCACAACGAGCCTCCTATATATGTTAAATTTCGTACCTTATATTGTACCATACAAAGCACTATATTTCAAAAATCCTTTGTTAGTTACACTAGCGCCAAGGACTAAATTACATTCACAGGGTCAACGTCAAAAAACAGATTGCGTTGCTCACGGAACTCGCTATCAAGAAGTGCGTCCTTAACAGGTTGCATATCCTTAGCCTTAACGAGAATGTTGAAGCGGTACATATCCCTCACCTTGGCAATAAGTCCGGGGAAGGGTCCAAGCACCAGTATATCATTTAACTTACCTTCAAGCTGTTGTGCTTGCAGAAAGGTTGTAACTTTTTTAGCCAAAGCAAGAGCTTGCCCCTCGTCCTTGTCCCAAACAGTCATCTTTAGCATTTGGGCAAAGGGAGGATAGAAGAAAGCTTCGCGGTCCTTTAGTTCATCAAGGGCAAAGCTGTCATAATCCTGACGGGCTGCCTGTTGGAGCACCTTGTTTTCCACATCATAAGCTTGGAAGATTACGTGTCCAGCCTTGTCGCCTCGTCCCGCCCGTCCTGCAGCTTGGGTCAAAAGTGAAAAGGTACGCTCTGACGCACGGAAGTCCGGCAAATTCAACGCACTATCTGCGGAGAGCACGCCAACCAAGGTTACATTGGGAATATCGTGTCCCTTGGCAACCATCTGAGTACCAATAAGCACATTACGTTCTCCACGGGCAAAGCTGCTCAAAATATCTGCGTGGGCAAACTTCTGAGCTGTGCTGTCCTGATCCATACGCAGTACCCTAATTTCAGGAAGCTCTTCTAATTCAGCCTCCGCCTTTTGGGTACCTGTTCCGAAAAATTTAATGCGTCTGCTATGGCAGGTTGGGCACTCCGCAGGAATCTCTGCCGTGTTACCGCAGTAATGACAACGCATTGCCTCCCCTGCACTGTGGTAAACAAGCGCCACCGCACAATGGGGACACACAATGGAAGCACCGCAGTCACGACACAGCACGAAGGTGGAATAGCCTCGTCTGTTTAAAAGCACAATCGCCTGCTCGCCACTGGAAGCAGTAGTAACGAGAGCTTGCTTTAACTTGCGAGACAGCACGCTGAAATTACGCTCCTGCAATTCCTTACGCATATCCACAATTTCTACTGTGGGAAGCAAGCTTCCCGTAGCACGCTTGGTTAAACGCAAATGCTCGTACTCACCACTAGTCGCTTTGTAATAACTTTCAAGGTCAGGAGTCGCACTACCTAAAATCAAAGGCGCGCCTGTATGGCGAGAGCGTTGTAACGCTACAGCCCTTGCGTGATAGTTGGGGCGTTCCTCCTGCTTGTAACTGCTTTCGTGTTCCTCATCTATAATAATTAGTCCTAAATTTTTAAAGGGAGCAAAAACCGCACTGCGCACCCCAATCAAAATGTTAGCTTGGTGAGTGTGCATCTTGTACCACACGTCACCACGCTCGTTTTGAGAAAGCTTACTGTGAGCCACAGCAACCATATCCCCAAACCAAGACTTAAAGCGTTTCACCAGCTGGGCGGTTAAGGCAATTTCCGGCACAAGCATCAAGACCTGTTTCCCCTGCTCCACAGCCTTTGCCGCAGCACGCAGGTAAACCTCCGTCTTACCACTGCCTGTAATGCCCTGCAGTAAAAAGGTTCTACCATTTGTTTCATCAACGGAAGCATTTATTTTTTCCAAAGCACTTGCCTGCTCGTCAGTCAGAGTAAAGACTTCCCCACGCTTTTGAGGATTTACATAGCTGTTACGCAAAATGCGCTTCTGTCCAGCTTCTGCCCAACCCTTTTCCGCAAGGGTGCGAGCTGTGGCAGCACTAACCTTGTATTCTAAAAGGTCACTTACGGTGAGCCACTCACCTTCGGCAAGCACAGCAAGCGCCGCCATCTGAGCCTTCGCCTTATTGTTGCCAAGTGCGAGGGCGGCGCGACCAGCTTCTGTAATTTGGTAAGCAAGCACAGTCTTTTCTTTCAAGCGTTCCTCGTAAGCGTAGTACAACAGCTTACCGCTAGCGTCCTTCACCGCCTGCCTCTTGATGCTGGTCTTGCCAGGCACGAAAAGGCGCATAGCTTCTGCCAAAGAGCACATATAATAATCAGCCAACCACTTGGCTGTACTGAGCATCTCGTCATCAAACCACGGTCTGTCGCCCAAGGCTGCTTCAACATTTTTCAGTTTTTCTTGTGCCTGCGGGTCAAGCTCCGTCATTTCCCTACGACGCACCACAAAGCCTTCCACCTTTTGCGCGCCAAAGGGAACAACCACACGCCAACCACTGTCTAAAAAGCGAAGCTCTTCGGGCACGGCGTAGGTAAACTGCTTGAACAAACTCTTTACAGGCAAATTGATAGCAACATCAACGCAGAACATGGTTCCTCCAAAAAATAGGTTAATCTGGCAATATCACAAACAATTATATTAAACACCATAACGTAATATTATTCTCGAAAGCCACAGCAAATTCCTTTTTTAGTTTAGTTGAGAAATAGAAAACACCGTCCCTATTTCTAGAGACGGTGCTAAATTAGAGCAACTTGAAATTTGTTAGAAGTACTGGAAGGCGCGAAGCAACGAGGCTTGTGCCGCGAAGGCGTACTAATCGTACGTCGAGCAAGCAAACGAGTTGCGACAAAGCATAACAGTGCTTATAACAAATTTTACTATACGATGCAGCTTAAATCGCCAACCGCATGAGTAATATCTTTAACTGCGGACAACAATGCCAAACGGTTATTTTTAATTTGTTCATCATTATCCATAACCATTACATCGTCAAAGAATTTGTTAACGGGTGCAACCAGCTTGCAAGCGGTTTGGAGAACTGCTGCATAGTTGAATTGAACAGTTGCCAACAGCATTTCGTTGTTGAGCTCGGTAACTGCTTTGTGGAGTTCGCCTTCTGCCGGATTTTGGAAGAGGTTGGTGTTGATAGCAGTTTCTTGTTCAATTTTCTTGCACAGGTTAGCAACGCGGGTAGCAGCTTGGATGAGAGCAGGAGCTTCTTCAGTTGCTACGAAAGCATTGAGAGCTTGAGCACGAGCAGCAAGGTCAGCGATGTCGTCGTTGCGGTCGTCAGCGAGAACTGCGTCAACTACGTCGTAACGGATGCCTTGGTCAAGCAACATATTTTTCAAGCGTTGTTTGAAGAAATCCATTACAGGCATGATAACTTCCTTGGTTTTTTCTGCAGGAATGTTCAGGAGATATGCAACACCTGCAATCAATTTAACCATGGATACGTGGTAGTTGCCATCAATCAAAATGTTGATGATACCCAAAGCTTGACGGCGCAGTGCATACGGGTCTTGAGAACCGGTAGGAGCAAGGCCACGGCTAAAGGTTGCCACGATGTTATCCAGTTTATCAGCAATGCCTACGATACGGCCAATGTCAGTTGCGGGCAGTTCGTCACCTGCGAAACGGGGCAGGTAATGTTCATAGATGCCTTTAGCAACTTCCGGAGCTTCGCCGTCTAAGAGTGCGTATTCACGACCCATTACACCTTGCAGTTCGGTGAACTCAACAACCATACCGGTTACGAGGTCAGTTTTGCAAAGCAGTGCGGTGCGAGCAAGTTTTTCTCTATCAACTTTAGAGTTCAAGCCGAAAGCAATCATATCTGCTGCTTTTACAAGGCGTTGGCTCTTATCGTTCATATTGCCCAAGCCTTCTTGGAAGGAAACGGTGGTAAGTTTTGCCAAGCGAGCTTCCAAGGGTTGTTTACGGTCTTCGTTGAAGAAGAATTCTGCGTCAGAAAGACGAGCACGCAGTACGCGTTCGTTACCGTGAGCAACTACGTCAAGATGTTCTTTACCGCCATTACGAACGGTGATGAATTTATTGAGCAGGCTACCGTCTTCTTTCAGAACGGGGAAGTAACGTTGATGTTCGCGCATCGGAGTGATGATGCATTCTTTCGGCAACGGCAGGAAGCGTTCTTCAAAGCAACCGCACAGAGCAGTAGGCCATTCTACCAAGTAGTTAACTTCTTCCAGCAAATCTTCGTCGATTTCAGCGTGACCGCCTTCTTCGATTGCCAGGTCGATAACTTGTTGACGAATCAGCTCACGACGAGCGTCTTGGTCAACCATTACGAAGTTGTCTTTCAAAACTTCTTCGTATGCTTCAGCGCAGGGAATTTCTACAGCGCCAGGAGTTTTGTTAACTGCGGAAGATACAGTATTTTTAACAGCGCTAACAGCTTTTTCCAAAAGTTCTTTAGCGTCGTCAAGGCTTTCAACTGCTTTTGCACCTTCTACGAGAGCAGGACGCAGGAAGCGGTGACCACGGGAGAATTTGCCGGATTTAACGCCAGTGATTTCAACAGGGATTACGTCGTCGCCAAAGAGAGCAACCAACCAACGGATGGGGCGAACGAAACGGAAGTCATGGTCAGCCCAACGCATGGTTTTGGGGAAGCTCAAGGAAGTGAGGATATCGTGGAGCAAACCGGGCAGAAGGTCTTCAACTTCTTGACCAGCCAAATGTTTTACAGCGTAAACATATTCGCCACGAACTTCCAAATCTTCTACGTCAACACCTTGACCACGAGCAAAGCCTTGTGCAGCTTTGGTAGCTTCGCCGTCTTTGAAAGCGATTTTTACAGAAGGACCTTTTGCTTCGATGGTGCTGTCAGCTTGATGTTCAGCAACGCCGTCAGCAATGAAGGTCATACGGCGCGGAGTGCCATATACTTTAACTGCTTCATAGGGAATGCGCAGTTCGTCCATTTTCTTTTCAGCCAGCTCTTTCAGTTGAGCCAGAATACCGGGCATAAACTTCGCCGGGATTTCTTCGGTACCAATTTCAAATAACAGTTTTTCCATTATTTATTCGCCTCCTTTTTCAGCATCGGGAAGCCCAATTTTTCACGTTGTTCTACATAAGCGTTAGCGCACAGGCGAGCCATTGCACGTACACGACCAATGTAAGCGGTACGTTCGTTAACGCTGATTGCGCCACGGGAGTCTAACAGGTTAAAGGTGTGGGAGCATTTCAAAACGTAATCGTATGCGGGGCGGATGTAGCCCAATTCGATAACGCGTTTTGCTTCTGCTTCATATTTATTGAACAGGTCAAAGAGCAAATCAGTATCTGCAACTTGGAAGTTGTAGTAGGATTGTTCAACTTCGTTGGTGTGGAATACGTCGCCATAGGTTACGCCGTCTACCCATTCAACGTCGTAAACGTTTTCTACGCCTTGGATATACATAGCCAAACGTTCCAAGCCGTAGGTAATTTCTACAGCTACAGGTTTAACGTCAAGGCTACCAACTTGTTGGAAGTAGGTGAATTGGGTAATTTCCATACCGTCCAGCCAAACTTCCCAGCCCAAGCCCCAAGCGCCCAAGGTGGGAGATTCCCAGTTGTCTTCTACAAAGCGGATGTCATGTTCTTCTTGACGAATGCCCAGTTCAGCCAAGCTTTGGAGATACAGGTCTTGGATATTTTCCGGAGAGGGTTTCATGATTACTTGGTATTGATGATGTTGGAACAAACGGTTGGGGTTGTCACCATAACGACCGTCAGCAGGACGACGAGAAGGTTCAACGTAAGCGATGTTCCAGGATTCAGGACCAAGTACGCGCAAGAAAGTGGAAGGGTTCATAGTGCCTGCACCCTTTTCCACGTCATAGGGCTGACCAATAATGCAGTTTTGTTTAGCCCAGAAGTTTTGCAATTTCAAAATCATTGTTTGCAAATTCATAGTGTGCCTCCTATATAAAATGTTTTTGTTACAAGGGAAATAAAAAAGCCCCTGTAACTAAATATAGTTACAGGGACGGTAATTACCGCGGTTCCACCCTGCTTGCAGTGCAATCGCACTGCCGCCTTAATACATATTCTTTTCGCTCCAAAGTGCCCTTCACTTGCTGGTGTCGGCTTTCACCCTCCCGACTCGCTAGGTGCGCAAGCTACTCCTCTTCTTCATAGCTACTAGTCAGTATACAATATGGCAGAAACATTGTCAACTTAACATTTTAAAACAGCGTTCCATTAAATATATGTTTGTTTTTTGGAGAAGGCGAGTCTATGGGTGTTATTGAAAGTTTATTGTTGGCCACC
>CALCUU010000214.1 GCA_937906915.1 uncultured Phascolarctobacterium sp.
GCTTGACCCGCACATTCGCTTTTTTCTAGGTTGTTGTTCAGTTTTCAAGGTTCTGCGTCGCTTACGTCAGCGACTTGTTTATAATACCACCGCTTTCAGAATATGTCAACACCTTTTTTGAAAAAAGTTTAAAGAAATTTTAAAGGCTGCCGCACTAACGTGCAGCAGCCCAAAAATCATTTTAAATTAGCGGAGTTTAGCGCCTGCAGGGATATGGTCATCAACCATCAAGAGGTGCAGTTTTTCTTCGCCTTCTTCGCTGTGGATAGCGGAAATCAGCATACCGCAGGATTCAATGCCCATCATTGCGCGCGGAGGCAAGTTGGTAATTGCAATCAAGGTTTTGCCGATGAGGGTTTCCGGTTCATAGAAAGCACGGATACCGCTGAGGATGGTGCGTTCTTTGCCGGTGCCATCATTCAAAGTAAATTGCAACAGTTTTTTGCTCTTAGGAACAGCTTTGCAATCCAGAACTTTTACAGCACGGAAGTCAGATTTAATAAAGGTATCAAAATCAACAGTGTCTTCAAAGAGAGGTTCAATTTCTACTTTGGAGAAGTCGATAACTTCCGGTTCAGCAGGAGCTACGGGAGCAGCTACTTCTTGCGCTTGAACAGGAACAGCTTCCACGTGTTGTTGTTCACCTTTCAAGGGTTTCATGGTGGGGAAGAAGAGTACGTCACGAATGGTGGAGCTATTGGTCAGGAACATAACCAGACGGTCGATACCAATACCCAAGCCGCCTGTGGGAGGCAGGCCATATTCCAAAGCGGTTACGAAATCTTCGTCCATCATATTTGCTTCTTCATCGCCATTAGCGCGTTCTTCTACTTGTTTCAAGAAGCGTTCACGTTGGTCGATGGGGTCATTCAATTCGGTAAAGCCGTTGCAAATTTCACGGCCATAGATGAATGCTTCAAAACGGTCAGTGATTTCCGGATTTTCCGGGTTGGATTTTGCCAAAGGAGAAATTTCTTTGGGATGACCGGTGATGAAGGTAGGTTGAATGAGTTTATCTTCAACGTATTCTTCGAAGCAAGCATTGATAATTTTGCCAATGCCCCAGGTTGCTTCTACTTCTACGTTCAATTCTTTAGCCATAGCACGAGCTTCTTCCAAATCGGTTACGTTGGTGAAGTCTTTGCCTGCATATTCTTTAACAGCGTCAATCATGCTGATGCGTTTCCAAGGAGAAGCCAGCTCGATTTCAGTGCCTTCGTAGTTGATTTTGGTGGTACCCAAAACTTTTTCAGCAGTTTTTACAACTACTTCTTCAGTCAGGTCCATCATATCACGATAGTCAGCGAAAGCTTGGTAAATTTCAACACTGGTAAATTCAGGGTTGTGTCTGTTATCGATGCCTTCGTTACGGAATACACGACCAAGTTCATAAACACGGTCCATGCCACCAACAATCAAACGTTTCAGATAAAGTTCCGGAGCGATACGCATATAAACTTGCATATCAAGAGCGTTGTGATAGCTGATGAAGGGACGAGCTGCTGCGCCGCCAGCGATGGTGTTGAGGATAGGAGTTTCAACTTCCAGGAAGCCGTGGCTGTCGAGAACGTCGCGTACGCTTCTGATAATTTGAGAACGTTTTACAAAGGTGTCGCGAACATCAGGATTTACAATCAAATCAACATAGCGTTGACGATAACGGGTTTCTACGTCTTTCAGGCCATGCCATTTTTCCGGCAAGGGACGCAAGGATTTGGAGAGCATTTCCAAAGCAACAGCTTTAATGGAAACTTCGCCCATGTGAGTGCGGAACACAGTACCGGTTACGCCCACAGTGTCACCAATATCCATCATTTTAATCAACGCATAGTTTTCTTCACCCAATACGTCTTTACGAACGTAAACTTGGATACGACCGTCTTTGTCTTGCATATCCATAAAGCAGGTTTTGCCGTGACCACGGATAGCCATTACACGACCAGCCAGTTTAACTTCGGTTTCAGCTTCGGAAAGAGCGTCGAAGTTTTCTTTTACGTCGCCGGAGCGATGGGTAAATTCATATCTATAACCAAAGGGTTTTAAACCTTTTTCTTCGATTTTGTGCATTTTGTCCAGGCGGACTTGCATTTGCTCGTTAAGGTCAGTTTCAGTAAGAATGGTCTTTTCTTCAGCCATGCTAATCCTCCTTATTAAGAAATCTTGATAATTTTATAGGACAATTCGCCCACGGGAGTATTTACTTGTACAACGGTGTTAACCTTTTGACCAAGAATAGCTGCACCAACGGGAGATTCGTTAGAAATGCGGTTTTCAAAGGGATC
>CALCUU010000215.1 GCA_937906915.1 uncultured Phascolarctobacterium sp.
AAAAGACCATACCTTTTGGTATGGTCTTTTTTCTGTTTGAAGTAGTATGCGCGTGTGATAGATAGCTATTTTTCTTTTTCAAAATTTTATAGTAAAATAGTAATGAGAAGGTGATAGTATGAGGTTTATTGTTAGTGCTCTACTTTTAATTTTGCATTCTTTGGTTTTTAGTGGAAACTCTTTCGCACAAGAAGTAGTAAAGGAGGCTAAGACTATGTGTAATAATCATAAACAATTTATGCAAGCTGCTATTGATGAAGCAGAAAAGAATTTACTTACTAATGACGGAGGCCCCTTTGGCGCTGTAATTGTTAAAGACGGCAAGATTATCGCTCGTGGTCACAACGAAGTGTTGAAAAATAATGACCCTACCTGCCATGCAGAAATGCAAACTATTCGTGCTGCCTGCGAAGCTCTTGGAACTTTTGATTTAACTGGTTGTGAGCTTTATACTTCCTGCTACCCCTGCCCGATGTGCCTTTCTGCGACAATTTGGGCAAATATTAAAGTTGTTTATTACGGTAACACTGCTAAGGACGCTGCGGATATTGGCTTTAGAGACGATTATATCTATGATTTTATTAAAGGTAACTGCACTGATGAAAGTGTTATGAAAATTTCTCCTCTTAATCGTGAGGAAACCATTGTTACCTTCCAGAAATTTATGGATAAGAACGATAAGAAGTTGTATTAAAAGCCCTGCTGCATTGCGAGAAAGATTGTAAAAATCTGCGTGATGTAGGTGTAATAAGTCTACTTTTTTGATATAATAATCGTATGACTATTAAAGGAGGCTTCGCCTATGAAAATAGAGTTTACTAAAATGCATGGTGCAGGCAATGACTACGTGTATGTTGATTGCACTAAGGAGGAGTTGCCCAATCCCGGAGCAATTTCTGAATATGTAAGCCACAGACGTTTTGGTGTTGGCAGTGACGGTTTGATTATGATTTGCAAATCTGATGTTGCTGATTTCAAAATGCGTATGTTCAACGCAGACCGTAGCGAGGGTAAGATGTGCGGCAATGGCGTGCGTTGCGTGGCAAAGTTTGTTTATGATAAAGGCTTAACTGATAAGGAAACCATTGAGCTGGAAACCTTGTCTGGAATTAAAACAATTAACATGAAAATTGAGGAGGGTAAAGTTGTGAGTGCTAGAGTAGATATGGGTAAACCCATTTTCAGATGCAAAGATATTCCGATGATTAGTGACCATTTTATTTTCGTTGACCAAGGTTTGGTTTTGAGCGATAACTATGGTGAAGAAAAGGTTGTATATAATGGCACCGCTATTTCTATGGGCAACCCTCACTTCGTAACCTTCGTTAAAGATGTAGACAGCCTGAACTTGGAAGAATTGGGTCCTCAATTTGAACATCATCCGCTGTTCCCCGAAGGCGTTAACACCGAATTCGTAGAAGTTATTGATAAAAATACTGTTAAGTTCCGCGTTTGGGAACGTGGTAGCGGTGAAACTTGGGCTTGTGGCACCGGTGCTAGTGCAGTTTGCGTAGCTGCTGTTCAAATTGGTCGCGCTGGCAAAAAAGGCGAACCCTTGACTGTAATCGCTAAAGGCGGTACTTTGCAAGTAACCTTTGACAAAAATGACCACGTTTATCTGGAAGGTCCTGCTGCAACTTCTTTTGAAGGCGTAGTAGAAGTTCCTGAAGAAGTTACTAAATAATTAAGATTAGATATTATATTTTTCAAATGGGGGATTTTAGAAATGGCCTTAGTTAATGAGAACTATACTAACTTGAAAGAAACCTATCTTTTTGCAGACATCGCACGCAAAGTAAATGCTTTTGCTGCTGCTAATCCGGACAAAAAAATTATTCGCTTGGGCATTGGTGACGTAACTCTTCCTCTTGCTGCTTGCGTTGTAGAAGCTATGGAAAAAGCAGTTAAAGAAATGGGCGTGCAAGCTACCTTCCGTGGCTATGGTCCGGAACAAGGCTACGATTTCCTGCACGAAGCTTTGGTTAAATACTACGCTTCCTTTGGCGTTGAACTGGCAAGCGACGAAATCTTCATCAGTGACGGTGCAAAGAGTGACTGCGGTAACATCACCGACATTTTTGATAACGCTAACACCATCTTGATTCCTGACCCGGTTTATCCGGTTTACCTGGACACCAACATTATGTGTGGTCGTAAGGTTATCTACATGCAAGGCACTCCGGAAAATAACTTCCTGCCTATGCCTAACGATGACGTAAAAGCTGACGTTGTGTACCTGTGCTCTCCTAACAATCCTACTGGTGCTGCTTACACTAAAGAAC
>CALCUU010000216.1 GCA_937906915.1 uncultured Phascolarctobacterium sp.
GCAGTTATCTCAAGCGCACTTGAGGGAATGTATTCGGGCTCCTCGGTTGCTAACACAGTAGGCTCGGGCGCCGTTACTATTCCTACAATGAAAAAGACAGGCTATAAGCCTGAGTTTGCCGCTGCGGTTGAGGCCGCCGCTTCAACGGGTGGTCAGATCATGCCGCCCATTATGGGTGCAGCTGCCTTCATTATGGCAGAAATGCTTGGCGTAAAATATTCCAGCATTATCGTTTGGGCTGCTATTCCGGCGCTCTTGTACTACTTGGGCATTATTATCCAAGTACAACTGCGTGCATCTAAAGACGGCTTGGTTGGCTTGCCGAAGGATCAACTGCCTTCCATTAGCGCAGTTATGAAAACCCGCGGTCACTTGTTGTTCCCGGTATTCTTCCTGCTCTACATGCTGTTCTTCTCCGGTACTACTGTTATTTACTCCGCAGTATTGACCATCGTTGTTACCGTTATCACTGCGCAAATCAAAAAAGAAACTCGCATGAGCTTCCAAGATTTGCTGCAAGCATTGGCAGATGGTGCGAAGCAAACTGTTTCCGTTGCAATCGCTTGCGCATGCGTAGGCATTATCATTGGCGTTTGCTCCAAAACCGGTTTCGGTTTGACTATGGCTAACACCATCATCGCTCTTGGTGGTACCAGCATTCTCTTCACCTTGGTATTCACCATGATTACCTGTATGATTCTTGGCATGGGCTTGCCTTCTATTCCTGCGTACATCATTACCGCAGCAATTGCAGCTCCTGCTTTGTCTAAACTGGGTATTCCTCCTGCAGCAGCGCATATGTTCTCCTTCTACTATGCAATGTTTGCAAACCTGACTCCGCCTGTAGCACTGGCTTCTTTCGCAGCAGCTGGTCTTTCCGGTGGCGACCCCATGAAAACTGGTGTTGCTTCTGTAAAATTGGCGATTGCAGGCTTCATCGTACCCTTTATGTTCGTATTCTCTCCGCAGCTGATGCTTATCAACACTACCTTCATCGAAGGTTTGTGGACTGCAACAACTGCGTGCGTTGGCGTATTCCTTTTGGCAGTTGGTGTTGAAGGCTACTTCATGGCACACGTTCCCATGTGGTTGCGCTTAGTTGCTACTGCTGGTGCGCTTGGTCTGATGATTCCTGGTCTGATGACTGACGCAGTTGGTATCGTAGTATTGGCTGGCGTATACTTCCTCCAAAAGAAAAAAGCTGACGCTGAAAAAGCTTAGTTTTTAAAATTGCGGCTCACATTTGTGGGCCGTTATTTTATTTTGTGGGGAAGAGTTCTTGGTGTATAATGGAAGCAAGAATTTTTTTAGGTGATGTTATGAAGATTATAATTTCTCCGGCGAAGAAGATGCGTGTCGATAATGATACCTTTGTGCCATTAAGCAAGCCGGAATTTTTACATAAAACTTTGCAAATTAAAGAAGCTCTTGGCAAAATGGATTTGTCTGCCTTGCAGAAGCTGTGGGAGTGTAATGACGAAATTGCTTCCCTTAATTTTAAGCGTTTGCAAAATATGAACTTAGAACGTAATCTTACGCCTGCAGTTTTTGCCTACGATGGTTTGCAGTACCAGCACATTGCTCCCAATGTTTTGGAGGAGCGTGCTTTAGAATATTTACAAAAGCATCTTAGAATTTTGTCCGGCTTTTACGGAATACTGCGAGCCTTCGATGGAGTAGTGCCATATCGTTTAGAAATGCAGGCGCGTATAAGTTGCGAAGGTTATAAAAATCTCTATG
>CALCUU010000217.1 GCA_937906915.1 uncultured Phascolarctobacterium sp.
TGAGCCTTTCTAAATTGGGCAGCCAGTTGTTTTCGTCGTTAGGAACCCCGCCCGCGCCGAAGCTTTCTAAAATTATACCTTTATACCCGCGGTCAAGGTAGTAGTCTAAAATGTCAGGGGAGAGCCCAGGAGTTACTTTTATTACTGCAACCTTTTCTTCTAAGGCGGTGTTCAAGGTGAAATTATTTCCCAAGCTTCCTGCGCCCTCAAAAGAGTTCCAAGTGAATTGGTGGTTTTCAATTGTTGCCATAGGCTGGCGGTTAATACTGTAGAATCCGTTGAAGCTTTCGCTACACATTTTTTTAGCGTACAAACCGTGGATAACGAATTTACCAAAAGCAAGGCAGATGCCTTGGACTTGGCTGGTGGCAACAAGAAATGCGTTGTAAACATTGGCCTTTGCGTCAGTACCTTGGGCGGTGATGGGGAGCTGTGCACCGGTAAAGACAACAGGCTTTTTGCAACCCTGTACCATCCAGCTTAAAGCCGCAGCAGAATACGCCATAGTGTCCGTGCCGTGGGTAATGACGAAGCCGTCGTAGTTATCATAGTTTTCTGCTAAAGCGTTAGCAATAATTTGCCAATGCTTGGGAGAAATATTACTGCTGTCTAAATTTAGAATTTGTTTGTAATCTATATGGCACAAGCCTGCCAGCTCCGGAACCATTTTTACTAAGGTCTTACCGTCGAGGGCAGGGACAAGTCCGTTTTCAGAAGGAACGCAGGCAATAGTACCTCCTGTTCCCAACATAAGAATTTTTTTCATAAGGGAAGCCTCCGTTTTAAAAAGCTTTCTTTCATTTTAAAACATTATAACATTTTCAGGGAAAACCTGTTAAAAAATCTTTCGGGGCAAAATTAGTCCCTATATGGCTTTACAAGCCCCTGTTCTTTTTAAGAAAAAATAATAGAAATTGTCACAAATTTGACGTTTTTCCTTGACAGGACTCTTGTCGTCCCATTAAAATGGAGTTAGCTCTTCTTTCGGAGAGACTAAATTTGGTTTTAATTTGTTTTTAAAATAAGGAGGAATAACTCATGAACTTGAAAAAAGTTTTGGCGGCTGCAATGATTTCTTTGTTTGCTACCGGTGCAATCGTTGGTTGCGGTGGCGGTGACAAAAAGAAAGCTGACGCTGGTAAAAAAGTACAAATCGAATATTGGCACGTTGCTGCTGAAAGCTTCGGCGGCGCTACCGTAAAAGAATTGGTAAAAGACTTCAATGCTAAAAACCCTGGCATCGAAGTTGTAGAAAAATACAACCCCGATATGTACAAAGGCTTGACCCAAAACTTGCAAGCTGCTATTGCTTCCGGCAAAAACCCGGACGTAGTTCAAATGGGTTACTCTTTCCTGAACTATGCTGCTGAAAACTTCCAATCCGTTAACCTGAACGACGCTTTCGCTAAAGCTGGCGACCCCAACTTCTTGAAAGACAACTTCCTGCCCAACGTATTGGAATTGGCTCAAACTGAAGATGGCAAACAAGTTGGCTTGCCGTACTCCATCTCCGTTCCCGTATTGTACTACAACCCCGAAATCTTCAAAGCTGCTGGTTTGACCGAAGCTCCCAAAACTTGGGCTGAAGTTAAAACCTATGCTAAAACCATTAAAGACAAAACCGGCAACATGGGCTTCTTCATGCAAGAATATGCTGACAACTGGGCACAACAAGCTATCATCGAATCCAATGGTGGCGTAATGCTGAAAAAAGTTAACGGCAAAGTTCAAGCTGGTTTCGATACTCCGGAAGCTGCAGAAGCATTCCAATTGATGGCTGACATGGTTAAAGACGGCAGCGGCTTGCACGCTACCAACGAAGAAGGCTTCCAAGCTTACCTGTCCGGCAAACTTGGTATGGTTTGCACCACCATCGGTAAACGTGCTAACTTCGAAAAAACCGCTAAATTCCCCGTTAAAGTTGCAACCTTCCCTGAATTCGAAGGCAAACCGGTTCGCGTTGCTGCAGGCGGTAACTTCTTGATGGTATTCTCCAAAGATGCTGCTAAAGAAAAAGCTGCTTGTGAATTCATTAAATACTTGCAATCCCCCGAAGCTCTCGTAAAATGGTCTACCGGTACCGGTTACCTGCCGCCCCGCAAAGGCATTGCTGAAGATCCCAAAGGCTTCAAGAAAATGGCTGAAGAAAATAAAAACATCCAAGTTGCTTTGTCTTTGATGCCGAAAGCTGTTAAATGGGCTTCCTTCCCCGGCGCTAATGGCTTACAAGCTGAACAAATGTTGATCGACGTTCGTGACGTTATCTTGAGCGGTGAAAAACCTGCTGCTGAAGCACTGAAAGAAACTGCTAAAAAAGTTAACGATTTGCTGTAATGTGATGCTGAGGGCTGTCTCTTTTGAGGCAGCCCTTCTATGTGTTTTTACGGATAGGTTGCAAAATTTACGTTTTGCTTATTTTAAGGAGTATTTATGAGTAGAAATGTCAAGGAAGCCTTGGTGTATTTGATTCCGTCCATCATACTCTTTTTGGTATTCTTCTATTGGCCGCTGATTCAAAACATTTATTTAAGCTTCTTTTCTTGGAATATGGTAAGCCCCACTATGAAATATGTGGGCTTCAAAAACTTTGCTGATATCTTATCAAGTCCCGAGCTTATCAAAATCATGATTAACACCGTGCTCTTCATCGGCTTCATGTTGATTTTGATTTTCGTACTGCCCTACTTCTATTCTTACATCTTGGGTCACTTGATTAAAAAATGGAACAACTTCTATCGCAGTGCGCTGTTCTTGCCGGCAACCTTGTCCTTGGCAGTAGCGAGTATCTTGTTCCTGTGGATTTATAACCCTCTGGCTGGTCCTATTAACATTATCCTCAGTGCCTTTGATATTACTTCCCCCAGATGGTTCAAAGAAAACTATCTTGTAATCTTTGCCATCTGCACCATCATCGGTTGGAAGTTCTTTGGCTACAACCTTATCATTATGCTGGCAGCAATGGTTGCTGTTCCCAAAGAAATGATTGAAGCTGCTAAGCTGGAAAACGCTTCCAACTGGGTAATCTTCAAGAAAATTATTTTGCCGATGACCTCTTCAACTGCTATATACGTCTTTACGATAACGGTTGTATTCAGCTTGCAACACGTTTTGGTTCCTGTAAACATGCTTACCCAAGGTGGTCCTGACCAAGGTTCCTCCAACTTGGTTTACATTGTTTACCAATACGGCTTCACCTTCTTCCAAACCGGTAAGGCTGCTGCTTACGCTGTAATCACCATGTTCGTATATATGGCATTCCTTTATGTGAAGAATAAATATCTGGAGAAGAAAGTATATTATGAAAACTGAGACTCGACAAGAACTAATATGGCACGTTTTCCTCGTGGTAGCTATCTTCTTGACCTTGTGGCCCATCGTGTTCATGATTTCTACCTCTCTCAAAGACTTGAACCAAGTTTTTGAATCTACCTTGAACCCGTTGCCCTGGCCTGTTACCTTTGATAACTACACCACGGTTTTAGGAAACTTCCCCTTATTTACCTATATTTGGAACACCTTCTTTATCGCAGCAATGGTTACTATTTCTAAAACTGTAACCAGCGTTATGGCAGCATTCGCTTTCGTGTATTATGATTTCAAATACAAAGAAAGCATTTTCAACGGTATGCTGCTTACCTTCTTTATCCCTATCACTGTTTTGATTATGCCCAACTATTTGATGATGGCAAAATTAGGACTGCTCAACACTCCTTGGGGCGTTATGCTGCCTTGCTTGGTAGACGGCATGGGTGTATTCCTGATGCGTCAAACCATGCGTAGCGTACCTAAAGCGCTTCTTGAAGCAGCAGTTCTTGACGGAGCGAAACCTCGCCAAGTTTTGACCAAGGTTATCCTGCCCTTGATTAAACCGGCGCTCTTGGCAAACTCCATTCTGTTCTTCATCAATTCTTGGAACGAATATTTCTGGCCCTTGCTGATTTTGCAAGACAAAGACACCTACACCTTGCCCTTGGCACTGCAAATGTTTATTAGTGCCGAAGGTGGTAGTGAATGGGGCATCGCAATGGCGGTTGCAACCTTGACCAGTTTGCCGCCTCTGATTCTCTATGGCTTCTGCCAAAAATTCATCATCAATACATTTATGAACTCGGGGGTTAAAGGCTAATGGATCATAGCATTGTATTTTCTCACGTAAATAAAGCCTACGGCAAAACCGTTGTCGTAGAAGATTTGAACTTAGAAATTCGCAGAGGCGAACGCTTAATTCTCTTGGGACCCTCCGGTTGCGGCAAAACCACTACCCTGCGTATGATTGCAGGCTTTGAAGAAATTACTGGTGGCGAGCTCTATATGGATGGCAAGGTTGTTAACGACATTCCTCCCGGAGAACGTAACATCGCAATGGTATTCCAAAGCTACGCGCTGTTCCCGCACCTGAGCGTTTGGGACAACATTACCTTTGGTCTCGTATTGCAAAAACTTCCTAAAGAAGAAATTGAAAAACGCACCTACCAAGCACTGGACATCCTCCATCTGCGTGGTCAAGAACACAAAAAGACCCACGAACTTTCCGGTGGTCAAAAACAACGTGTTGCTTTGTGCCGTGCTCTTGTAAAACAATCTCCCTACTTCCTGTTGGACGAACCTCTTTCCAACCTTGACGCTCAATTGCGCCAAAAAGCACGTACTGAACTGGTAAAGATTCACGAAATGTTCCGTCCTACCATGATTTACGTTACCCATGACCAAATCGAAGCAATGACCGTTGCTGATCGTATTGCGGTTATGAATAAAGGTAAAGTTCAACAAATTGATACTCCGGATACTATTTATCATCATCCGGCAAACGTGTTCGTTGCTACCTTTATCGGCTCCCCGGCAATGAACGTTGTTAAAGCTCGTATTGAGGGCAGCAACATTGTAATCGGTGAATGCAGCGTAGAAATTCCTGACGAATGGCTGAAAATTGTTGGCACTCGTGAGGAAGTTATCTTCGGCTTGCGTCCCGAAGCTGCTACTCCCAAATTTGACGAAGCAATGGTTAAAGGCACCGTGGACTTCATGGAAAATACCGGTAACCTTAAAACCGCTAGCCTTACCTTGGCTGACGGCCAAACCTTCTTTATCCAAGACAGCAACCAAAACATCGACCTGCGCGATGTAGTTGGCTTCGACTTCGACTGGAATAATGTAAACTTGTTTGACGTGGAAACCGAAATGAACATTGGTTATGTTAAGGAGTAAAAAATGAAAATTGCAGTAAGTGATTTGCTTTTCCCCGGCTTCAGAAAATTTGGCATCCGTCCGCTGAACACTGAATACGGAATTGAATTTTTCTATGAATTTGGTCATGACTATTATTGGGACGAAGAAACTGCCGTTTGGGGCGACCGCGAATTTAGCATTCATGGTCCCTGCGTAGCAGTTGACTTGGCAGATGAAGCTAATCTCAACTACCTGCCTGCTTTTGAAGCAACCTTCAAATATGCGCAAAAGATTAACTCCCAATTCGTAGTAGTACATACCAACGAATGCTTGCCCGCTGATATCAAGGCTGGTCAAGAGCTGGTAATCTCCCGTTTGGCAGAACTGCTGGAGATGGCGCAAAAGTACGGCGTAACCTTGGTAATCGAAAACGTAGGCCTGCGCTCCAAAGGCAACGTGCTCTTCACCTTGGAAGAATACTACGCACTTTTTGAACGCTTCCCTCAAGCAATGTCCTTGATTGATACCGGTCATGCTCACGTTAACGGTTGGGATATTCCTGCTGTTGTAGAAAAATTGGGCAGCAAATTATTTGCCTTCCACATTCACGACAACGATGGCAATGGCGACGACCATTTGCCCGTATGGCAAGGCACCATTGACTGGGATAAACTGTTCCCGGCAATTAAGGCGCACGCTCCCAAAGCAATCCTCGTAATGGAATACTGCTGTGGTTTTGAAAACACCACTGAACTGGAAGCACACCTTGCTGAACTGAAAGCTAAATACGAAATCTAAAATTAAACTCCACTCTACGAAGGTAGGGTGGAGTTTTTTTGCTTGTTTGTCATTTTCCAGAAAGTATTTTATAATTAAGGCAGGAATACTTATCAAACGGAGGATTACCCTATGAAAAAAATTCTGCTTGCGCTTTTGTGCCTATGTTTTTATGGCACTACTGCCTTCGCCGCAGAAAAATCTATAAAAGAACAGTTGCGTGATACTTACTATACATCTATTTCTGCTGCGTCCTGCTTGGGAGTATATTTGCCGGAGCGTTCCAGTGAGTTTAGCTTTATGCGTAGCCACGGTTGGGAGATTGCTCCCTATGCCTTTGAGGACGAAGATGTGCGTACTAACTTTTCCATTGCCAGCAACACCTGTGCTGATTGTGGTATGGAGCTTTATATGGTTACCTTTAAAGGCACCACTTCTAAAAAGGATTGGGGCATCAATTTAAAAACTGCTCATACTGCTTATGGTGGTACCACTTTGGAAGAGATGGAGGCTATTGCTAAGCAAAATCCGCAGGAAAAGAAGCCTGCCGTACACGAAGGCTTTAATACTTATGTGGATTCTGTGCTGCGTTCTTCCGTGGTTAATGC
>CALCUU010000218.1 GCA_937906915.1 uncultured Phascolarctobacterium sp.
AAGAGAGCCATTAAGACCATAGGCGAGGAGCTTACTGAAAGACTTGCAGAGTTTAAAGCACAAAATAAGCTTCTGGAAATGCAGAGGCTTGAACAGAGAACTAATTACGATTTGGAAATGATGCAGGAAATAGGCTTCTGTCAGGGCATAGAAAACTATTCCCGTCACATAAGCGGAAGAGCACCCGGCAGTGCTCCCTATACCCTCATAGACTATATGCCCGACGACTTTTTACTTGTAATAGACGAATCCCACGTTACCCTGCCCCAGATTAGGGCGATGTACGCAGGGGATAGAAGTCGTAAGGAAATGTTGGTGGAGCATGGCTTCCGTCTGCCCTCCGCCTTTGACAATAGACCCTTGACCTTTGACGAGTTCCAAGAGCAGGTGAACCAAGTGGTTTACGTTTCTGCAACGCCTGCCAAATACGAAATGGAACAGACGGAGCAGACCGTTGAGCAAATTATTCGTCCGACAGGTCTTTTAGACCCGCAAATTGAAATTCGCCCCATTAAAGGGCAGATTGACGATTTACTGGGAGAGATTAACAAAACTGCTGCCAAAGGTGAGCGTGTGCTTGTTACCACGCTGACCAAGCGTATGGCAGAGGATTTGACCGAATACTTGAAGCAGGCAGGAGTGCGTGTGCGCTATCTTCATTCTGAAATTGCTACCATCGAGCGTGCGGAAATCATTGACGCATTACGTGGAGGCAAGTTTGACGTGCTGGTAGGCATTAACCTCCTGCGCGAAGGCTTGGACTTGCCGGAGGTTTCTTTAATCGCCATCTTAGATGCGGATAAGGAAGGCTTCCTGCGTAGCGATACTGCCATGATTCAGACCATTGGTCGTGCGGCGCGCAATGCCAACGGCAGGGTAATTATGTACGCTGACCGTATTACGGATAGTATGCAACGCGCCATTGACGAAACCAATCGTCGTCGTGAAAAACAAGAAGCATATAATAAGGAACATAAGATTACGCCCAAAACCATTTACAAGGAGCAACGCCAGCTCATTAAGCTGACCAAGGTTGCAGAAGAAAGCGAAGCTGCCGATTACGCAGAGAAGGCGCTGAAGAAGAAGTCTACCAAAGAGCTGAACCGTATGGCAAAAGAGTTGGAGCGTCGCATGCAGGAAGCTGCCAAGGCGCTGGACTTCGAGGCGGCGGCAGAGCTGCGTGACCGCTTGATTCTTGTTAAGGGGCAATTAGGGCAGCAATTATTGCCCAAGAAACGTAAATAAAACAGATTTATAAATCTGTTTATGGAGATACTCGTAT
>CALCUU010000219.1 GCA_937906915.1 uncultured Phascolarctobacterium sp.
TTGACCCTGCAGTTTTGATTGAAGTAGTACGCGAAATGGCAATGTGTGCAGGTAACTACGGTATGGTAGGCGGTCAAGGCTTGGACCTTGAAGCTGAAGGTAAGGAAATTAGCGCAGAAGAATTGCGCAAACTCCACGCCGGTAAGACTGGTGCCTTGTTCATTGGCGCAGTACGTGGCGGCGCACACCTTGCAGGCGCAACTGACGAACAGCTTTTGGCATTGACCAAGTTTGCTGATTTGTTAGGCTTGGCTTTCCAAATCACTGATGATATTTTAGACGTTGAAGGCGACGCTGAAGCTATGGGTAAGCCTGTAGGCAGTGACGCTAAAAATCAAAAATCTACTTATGTTAGCTTATATTCTTTAGAAGGTGCAAAGGCGTTGGCAGCTAAGACTGTTGATGAAGCCTTGCAATGCTTGGAAATCTTTGGCGAGAAGGCAGATGCTCTCCGCGAAATTACCAAGCTGATGTGTAATCGCAAAAACTAATTTACGAGGTTTTTTATGAGTGAAACTAAACTTCTGGACACCATAAACTCTCCTGTTGATGTTAAGGCTTTGACGGAAGAGCAGTTGGTGCAATTAGCTGGGGAAGTTCGTCAGCTGATTATTGAGGTAACTTCAAAAAATGGTGGTCACTTGGCGCCTAACCTTGGCGTGGTGGAGCTTACCCTTGCCTTGCACAAGGTCTTTTCCACTCCCAAGGACAAGATAATCTTTGACGTAGGTCATCAAGCTTATATCCACAAGATTATCACCGGGAGGCGTGAAGCCTTCAAAACTCTGCGTCAGTACGGAGGTCTTTCCGGCTTCCCGAAACGTAGCGAAAGTGAACACGATGCTTTTGGCGTAGGTCATTCCAGCACGTCTATTTCTGCGGCGCTGGGTATGGCAGTTGCTCGCGATGTGAAGGGCGAGGACTACGATGTGGTTGCTGTCATCGGTGATGGCTCCATGACTGGTGGTTTGGCTTTTGAAGCTCTCAATAACGCAGGTGATTTACACAAGAAGATGATTGTTGTGCTTAACGATAACGAGATGTCCATCTCTAAAAACGTAGGCGCAATGTCTGAATACCTGTACCAGCTGCGTACAGGGGAAACTTATAATAAAATAAAACATGATTTAGAAGGCTGGTTAAGTAATGTAGAATTTGGTGGCGACGTATTAAAGGTTATTCGTCGCATCAAAGGCAGTGTTAAAAATTTAATGTTGCCTACCTCCATTTTTGAAGAGCTTGGCTTTACTTACTTGGGACCCATTGATGGTCACGATATCCATAGCCTTATTGAAGTTATGGAAGCTGCCAAGCACGTGGAAGGACCTGTTTTAGTACATGTTATTACTAAAAAGGGTAAGGGCTACGCTCCTGCGGAAGAAAGTCCCAACAAGTTCCACGGTACTGGGCCCTTTGAAGTTGCTACCGGCAAGAAGATTGCTAACCCCGAAGCACCCATTACTTATACGGAAGTGTTCGGTAAATCTGTAATTGAGCTTGCCAAGGAGGACGAAAACATTGTTGCCATTACTGCAGCGATGCCTGACGGTACGGGGCTGACACCTTTTAGCAAGGAGTTTCCCAAACGCTTCTTTGACGTTGGCATTGCAGAAGAGCACGCTGTAACTGCAGCAGCAGGTATGGCGGCAGCAGGACTGAATCCTGTGGTGGCAATTTACTCTACCTTTATGCAACGTGCTTACGATAGTGTGCTGCACGATATTTGCATGCAAAACTTACACGTAAACCTGTGCCTTGACCGCGCTGGTTTAGTAGGTGACGATGGCTTTACCCATCACGGAGTTTTTGACTACGCTTATCTGCGTAGTATGCCTAATATGACTGTGATGGCTCCCAAGGATGAGGACGAGCTGCGTCATATGCTCAAGACTGCTGTGGAAATGAATGGTCCTGTAGCCGTGCGTTATCCTCGTGGCAGTGGTGTAGGCGTAGATATTAGTGGCGAAATGCAAGTGCTTGATATCGGTAAGGCAGAAGTGCTTCGTGAAGGCAGCGATGTTTGCCTGTGGGCGATTGGCACTATGGTAGAAAGCGCTACTAAATTAGCAGATGAGCTTGCAGAGCAAGGCATCAGTGCTGGCGTAGTTAATATGCGTTTTGCCAAACCGTTAGATAAAGAAGTGCTTTTGGCACACGTAAAAGAATATAAAAAGCTTGTTACCTTGGAAGAAGGTGTACTTCAAGGCGGTGTAGGTAGCGCCGTACTGGAAGCACTTAACGAAGCGAAGCTCTTAGGTGAATGTAAGGTACTGAACTTTGGTATTCCTGATGAATTCGTTTTGCACGGTGATAAGCAAAGATTGTTCCAAGATATTGGACTTGATGTGGAAACAATGGCTGGCAAGATTACAGCCTTTGTAAAGGGTGAATAAGATTGAAGAAAGAACGTTTAGACGCACTCCTTATGAACCGTGGTCTCTTCGAGAGCAGGGCACGTGCCCAAGCTGCGGTTATGGCAGGACAAGTGCTGGTTAACGAACAAAAAATAGATAAACCGGGAACACAGGTTGCCCCTGATGTTACCATCCGTCTTTTAGGTGACAAACTGCGCTATGTTAGTCGTGGTGGCTTGAAGCTGGAAAAGGCACTGCAAATTTTCCCTATCAGTGTAGAAGGCAAGGTTGTTGCTGACATCGGCGCTTCTACTGGTGGCTTTACAGATTGCGCACTGCAAAATGGTGCAGCAAAGGTTTACGCCGTTGACGTAGGTTACGGTCAGCTGGCGTGGAAGTTGGCTAGTGACGAGCGCGTAGTTAATATGGAACGTACCAACGTACGCTATTTAGAAGCGGATAGCCTTGGAGAATTGGTTGACGCAGTTACTATTGACGTTGCCTTTATCTCCTTAGATAAGGTACTGCCCGCAATTTATAAAATTCTCAAACCGGAAGGCTTCGTAGTTGCGCTTATCAAGCCACAATTTGAAGCTGGCAAGGAAAATGTGGGTAAGAAGGGCGTTGTCCGTGACGCCAAGGTACACGAAGACGTTATTAAGAATGTCATCAGCTTTGCGAAAGGCGAAGGCTTTGGTATCGCAGGCTTGGACTTTTCTCCCATTAAAGGACCCGAAGGTAATATTGAATACCTGCTTCACCTGACTAAGGGTGATGACGATGCAGTGAGCGAAGCTTACGTTGATGAACTGGTAAGCCGTAGCCACGGTGATTTAGATAAAAAGGCAACTGCCGAATAATAGGAGCTGTCATGAAAGCAAAACGCTTGGGAATTTTCCCTAATATGACAAAAGAAAAAGTGCGTACCAATCTGCAGAACTTTGTTTCCCTATGTAAGGAGCAGGGGTTAGAACCCTTGTTGCCTATGGATATCTGTGATGCCTTTCAATGTGAAGGCTTTAGTCAAACGGATGAAGCTGCGTTGCGTAGTCTTGATTTTGCAGTATCCTTGGGCGGTGACGGAACCCTGCTAAAGATGGCTGGTTACATTGTACCCTTGGGCATTCCTGCTTTTGGTGTAAACTATGGTAAGCTTGGCTTCTTGGCAGAAATTGACAGTCCCAGTATTCGCAAGGCAATTATGAGATTAGGACGTGGTGACTACGAAATC
>CALCUU010000220.1 GCA_937906915.1 uncultured Phascolarctobacterium sp.
AGCTTGCTTCCATGCGTACCTTTGCTGATATGGGACAAACCATTGCAAGCTTTATGAATATTGAACCTACTGAAACCGGTACGAAAGCAGATTTATTTTAAGGAGGTGCTCCTATGAAAAAAATATTTGCTTGCTTAACCTTTCTGTTAGTATTATTTTTAGGAATTGGCGCACCCCAAATTACGGAAGCTGCTTTTCCGGAGCGTCCTGTTGGCTTTGTTGTTATTGACAAAAGTGGGGGCGTGGACGGTGCTGTTTACAAGGAATGGCGCACTGTCGTAAGATGGGCGTATCGTTTCCCTAACTATAAAATTGTAGATAGCGGTGTGCCTCAAGAAATTGTAGGTAGCGTTCTGCAAAAAAATGTTAAGGTCACTCCTGAGCTTTTGGCAAATTTAGCAGAGGAAAGCAAGGTGGACGTACTCGTCATCGCGAAAGTTTACGATATGGAAGAATATATGGTAAGCGGAGGACTCAGTGCCTTTGACGACGATGGTCCTTATGTTAGAGTAATCCTTTCTGCTGATTTGTACGTTTACAAAAAAGACGGCAACAAATTCTTGAAGAAGCGTTTGCGTGAAAACGAGCTGAAGGATTTGGGTAACTACGATAAGCCTGCTGAAACCGTTAAGTGGGATTTGGCGAACCTTGTCAACAAGATGGAAGGTAGACCGAGAATTTAAGCTTATAAATAAAAAAGCGTTAGAGATTTTAAAAATCTCTAACGCTTTTTAGCTTCTTAACTAGTTTTTAACGCTTACGCTTCCAAGCCTTTGATGAAGTCAGCTGCGAGGAGCACGCCTTTTTCAGTGGTGGGAGCGCATTTATCGTGGGGTTCAGTGGGTTGGAATTTGCCACCACGAATGTCGTAGCATTTTTGAGAGCCATAAGCTTCTTCAAATTTTGCAGCGAAGTCTTTGGTAACTTCGTTCAGCTTAGGTCTATCCCAGCCTTTAGCAGCACCGTAAATGCCAAGGAACATCAACGCGCCTTTGTACAAGCCACATTGCATACGGTAGTCGCGGTGTTCCATGATACCGTTCAATGCGTCCAGAACTTGTTGGTCAAGGGGCAGTTTGAACAGCTCGCTCATGCAGTAGAGCATGGTCATGCCACAGCTAAAGGTTTTGCCCATGAAAAGTTCGTCAGAACGTTTTTTCAAAAATTCAATTTCTTCTGCGGTTAAATAATTTGCCATTGGTCTCACTCCAATTCAATAGTTTCGCCGGGTTTTACAACAAGCACTTTGCTGGAAGTGGTTGCTTCAACATCAGCTTTGTATGCTTCAACATCTTGGGCGATGGGCGGCCAAGTGTTGTAGTGAACGGGGATAACGTATTTTGCGCCAAGGAACTTAGCTGCGAGAGCAGCGTCTTTGGGATCCATGGTGAAGTTGCCGCCGATGGGGAGGATTGCGTAATCGAAAGCATCCAATTGGGGCAGCAGTTGCATATCGCTAAAGAGAGCAGTGTCGCCAGCGAAATAGAACTTGGTGTCGTAGAAATCTACTACGAAGCCGCAAGCGTGACCACCGGGAATACCGCTGCCGTGGAAAGCAAGGGTCAAACGAACTTTGCCGAAGGGGAATTTATAGGTGCCACCCAAATGCATTGCGTGTGCTTTGCAACCGTTTTCTTCTGCCAGGTAGCAGATTTCTGCGGTGGAGATGATGGTTGCGTCGTTAGCTTTAGCAATTTCAAAAGCGTTACCGATATGGTCGAAGTGTGCGTGGCTTACAAAGATGTAATCTACTTTAATGTCTTTGGCTTCCAAGCCTTCCGGGTTGCCGTCAAGGAACGGGTCAAAGATAATGGTAGAATTATTTTTTTCAATGGTAAAGCAGGCGTGGTTAATAAAATGATATTTAGCAGTCATCAAAATCACTCCTTAAAATTATTTACATACCTATTATACATTATATTAAAGCATTTTCGTAGATTTTCTTCTAAAACTTTGCACTAATCATGAAAATAAGGTACAATTTATACTGTACCACTATTTGTTTAGGAGAGGCACATGAAATTTTTAAAATTTTCTGCGGCGTTGGCAGTTGCCAGCTGCTTCCTGATAAATTCCATAGCGAGTGCAACCATGAAAGAGGAGCACGAAATGTCTGGAGCGAAACCTGCTCCTGCGAAGATTGTTTCTAAATCTGAGGAGAAGTCTGCTTCTAAAAAAGTTGTTGTCAAAAAAGAAAGCAAGCTTCCGAAAGCAAAAGCTGTTGTCAAAAACGAGAAGGAGCTTTTGAAATCGAAAGAAGCTGCTCAAAATGAAAAGAAGCTTTCCAAAACGAAAGGCTCTGTTCAAAATCAGAAGGTTGTTTCCAAAAACGATAAAGAGCTTCTGAAATCAAAAGAAGCTTCCAAAATTAAGAAGGAGCTTCTGAAAAAGAAAGAGGATTCTAAAAACA
>CALCUU010000221.1 GCA_937906915.1 uncultured Phascolarctobacterium sp.
GTTACCGATGGCAGCTTGTACAGGAATTTCAAACATTTGACGAGGAATAAGGCTACGCAGTTTTTCTACCAGCTGACGACCACGCACTTGCGCTTTCTCGCGGTGAACGATGGCAGAAAGTGCGTCCACAGGGTCGCCGTTAAGAAGAATATCTACCTTAACCAAGTTGGAATCACGATAACCGCACAGCTCGTAGTCAAGAGAAGCGTAACCACGGGTAGTGGATTTCAATCTATCAAAATAATCGTAAATAATTTCGCTCAAAGGCAATGCGTAGTGAATCATAACACGACTTTCGTCAAGGTAAGTCATATTTTCGTATTCACCGCGTTTTTCTTGGCTAAGCTCCATTACAGCGCCAACATAATCCTTGGGCACGATGATGGTTGCGTTTACGAAAGGTTCTTCTACGTGGTCAATAACGGTGGGATCAGGGAAGTTGGAAGGGTTATCTACCATTTCCACATCACCGTTGGTGCGGAACACTTCGTAAATTACGTTGGGAGCAGTGGTGATAAGGGTCAAACCATATTCACGTTCCAAACGTTCCTTAATAACGTCCATGTGCAACAATCCTAAGAAGCCACAACGGAAGCCAAAGCCCAAAGCAGTAGAAGTTTCCGGCTCGAACACCAAGGATGCGTCGTTAAGCTGGAGTTTTTCCAAAGCATCACGCAAATTATCGTATTCGGAGTTTTCTACAGGGTAAAGACCGCAGAAAACCATAGGGGTAGCCTTGCGATAACCGGGCAACGGAGCAGGCGCAGGATTGTTGGCATCAGTTACGGTGTCACCAACGCGAGCGTCCTTTACATTTTTAATGGAAGCAGCAAAGAAGCCTACTTGACCTACTTCCAAGGAATCTACATTTACCAGACCGGGTTTGAAGTAACCAACTTCGGTAACTTCAAATTCAGCACCGGTAGCCATCATACGAATTTTCATACCCTTGCGGATAGCGCCGTCGATAACACGCACATACAGCACTACACCTTTGTAAGCGTCAAACTTGGAGTCAAACACCAAAGCCTTCAAGGGTTTAGTCTCATCTCCGCTGGGAGCAGGAACCTTCGCCACGATTGCTTCCAATACTTCTTCAATGCCAAGACCAGTTTTCGCACTGCAAAGTACTGCGTCAGAAGCATCAATACCAATTACGTCCTCTACCTCACGTTTTACGTGGTCAGGGTCAGCACTGGGCAGGTCAATCTTATTGATAACCGGAAAAACATCCAGATTGTGATCCAACGCAAGATACACATTCGCCAAAGTCTGAGCTTCTACACCCTGGGCAGCATCTACTACAAGGATTGCCCCATCACATGCTGCCAAGCTACGTGAAACCTCATAGTTAAAGTCTACGTGTCCTGGAGTATCGATTAAGTTAAAAATATATTCTTCCCCATCTTTTGCTTTGTAAATAATACGAACCGCCTGTGATTTGATGGTAATTCCTCTCTCACGCTCCAAATCCATATTATCCAAAACCTGTGCCTGCATCTCACGCTCGGTCAATGTACCAGTTTTTTCAATGATACGATCTGCCAAAGTAGATTTGCCATGGTCAATATGTGCGATAATACAAAAATTTCGAATTTTGCTCTGATCAACTGACATTTTTTGTCCTCTTTCTTATTTCTCTCCATCAAAAACCTGCCCATTCCAAAGGGCACAATCCCGAATTATTATATCTGTTTCTTGCAAGTTTATCAACACTTTTATCACAACAAAAAGAACACTTCCCATTTTCATAGGAAGTGTTCTTCGGATTTTTCTCTACTCTTCTATTCTCTTACACGTTTTTTATAACCAAATGCCATCGCAATCGCAATTACGACAAAGCTAAATAAGAAGAACCAAATTAAGATATTCGTATTGTCGCTCGTTTTCACATCAGCTTCATTGATAATGCCAGTGATATCGACTTTCAGCTCACGGCCTTCTTTTTCATAGAATTGATTCATTTTTTTGGAAGGTATTTTTACAAGAATTGTATTCTCCATCACGGTAAGGTATTTTTTGTTTACCTCTACACCATTGAGCGTGATAACAATCTTATCTGCATTAAAT
>CALCUU010000222.1 GCA_937906915.1 uncultured Phascolarctobacterium sp.
GTATCTCGCCTCGGCATTCTGCTCGTCGCAAAGTCGGAGAACTATACGGTCTCCCGCGCCCTTTGACGTCCAGAGCTCCTTGCCCTTACGGCCCACGTTATTTGAAATTACTGCGTTTGCCGCATCAAGAATTACTTGGGTACTACGATAATTTTGCTCCAGCTTCACCAGCTTGGCATCGGGGTAATCCTTTTCAAAATCAAGAATATTGGTAATATCTGCACCACGCCAGCCGTAAATGCTTTGGTCTGCGTCACCAACAACGCAAATATTTTGGTGCTTCGCCGCCAAAACCTTGGTCAAAAGGTATTGGGCACGGTTGGTGTCTTGATATTCGTCTACCATTATATAGTCAAACTTGTCTTGGTATTTAGAACGCACCTCTGCATTTTCCTGCAAAAGCTTCAAAGTCAGAAGCAACAGGTCGTCAAAGTCAAGAGCATTATTTTGTTGGAGCTTCGCTTCGTAGCGAGCGTAAATTTCTGCAACCTTGCCTTCGTAAAAATCGCCAGCCTCTTTAGCATAATCCTCAGCAGTTTTCAATTGGTTCTTAGCATTGCTAATGCGACCAATCACAGCAGAGGGTTGGAAGCGTTTTTCGTCCAAGTTAAGCTCTTGCAGAACTTGCTTCACTAAATTTTTAGTATCAGTTGTATCGTAAATGGCAAAATTATTAGTGTAAGTACCTAATTTATCAATTTCCATGCGCAGCAGTTTAGCACAAAAAGCGTGGAAGGTGTGCAGCCAAACGTCTTTCGCCGCTTCGCCAGCCATCTTGTCCACACGTTCACGCATTTCTGCGGCAGCTTTATTAGTAAAGGTGATTGCCAAAATTCTGTACGGGCGCACACCTTGATTTAACAAATGAGCAATACGACAGGTAAGAACTTTGGTTTTACCACTGCCTGCACCTGCCAAAATTAACATAGGGCCTTGCACCGTTTGCACAGCGTCAGCTTGCTGCGGGTTCAGCCCTTTAATCGTATCATCAACCATAAACTTTTCTAGACCTCCAATGGCACCATCGGTACCGCTACACTTTTTTCTATCTACAGTCCTATTATTATAACACATAAACCGTGCCAAAAGCGCCTCACCCTGAATGTATACATACCAAATTTTTACAATTTTTTACGAAGTGAGTGTGTTATAATAAAGATAGTGATAAATTTTTAAGAAGATTTTTCAAAAGCAAATGTTCCACGTGAAATATTTTGACTTTTTGACATTTATAAGAAAAGGGTTTATTATATGAGTGAAGGTAAACGCAAACCATTCGTCCCTGCGGACGATTTAAGTAAGCTTTGGCGCGCAATTATTGAATTTGACATGCTCTCTCCCGGCGACAGAATCCTTATCGGATTAAGCGGTGGCAAGGATAGCATGTTCCTGACCGCAGCCTTGGCAGAGATAAAAAAATATTCCCCCATTCCCTTTGACCTTGCCTGCTACACGGTCAACGCCATGTTCGCGCCGGACTTTCCTAAAAAAGAGCTGGAAGAATTTTGCCAACACTACGGTCTTGAGCATTACCACGACGACGTGGACGTGAACGCTGCTTGGCAAAATAAGGGAAGCACTCCCTGCTTTACCTGTGCTTATTTTAGACGTGCTGCTACAAATCGCAGAGCTTTGGAGCTGGGCTTCAACAAGGTTGCTTTGGCACACCATCACGACGACGCAGTAGAAACCTTTTTTATGAACCTCTTTACTAGCGGACAGCTGCGCACCTTTTTGCCTGTCACCCCTCTTTCCAGAACGGGCTTAACGGTTTTGCGCCCACTTTTGTATTACCGAGAAAGTGAAATCCGCGCGTTGGTTGATAAATTAGAATTAAAGCCTCTTAAAAATCCCTGCCCCTACGACGGCTTCACCACCCGCCAAGATGTGAAGGAGCATATTGCAGAGCTTGACGCCAAGTACCCGGAAGTGTACGAGCATTTGGCAGCAGCAATGCGTTGTCAGGAAAACCAAGAGCTGTGGCCTGACAAATTAAATCAAAAAGAACTGGCGCAAAAATTCCGCGCCTTCTGGAACAAAAAGAATAGTAAATAAACGAGGTGATATTATGTCTTGGGAACAATTTCAATACGAATATCTTAGCTTTGATGGACGCATCAACCGTTGGCCTTATTTCTGGAAACCCATTCTTTTCAGTTTGGCAGTGAGCTTCTTTTTAATGATATGCGAAATGATTTTGCCCTTGTCATTTATGAGCATACTTTTCAAGGTTGCTCCCGTCTTTAACGTAATCGTAACCAGCTCCTTCATCGTAAGACGTTGCCACGATTTGGATAAGAGCGGTTACTGGGGACTCTTAGTTTTGATTCCCATCGTAAACTTTTTCTTCCTGCTGTACCTGCTCTTCGCAAAGGGCACTGACGGCTGGAACCAATATGGCAGCGACCCGTTGGAATTTGACTTCTGATTAGTGTTTAGAAACGAAAAGAACCGCTTACGCGGTTCTTTTTATTTTTCTTAGTATGTCAATATTTCTGCACCTTTTTCAGTAATCAAAATTGTATGTTCCCATTGTGCAGAAAGACTTCCGTCGTTGGTATATACAGTCCATTCGTTGGCAGCATCTACAAAAATGTCGCGCTTGCCTGCGTTAACCATGGGCTCGATGGTAAGGATCATCCCGGGAACCAGGAGCATACCGGTTCCACGCTTGCCTACGTGACAAACGAAAGGTTCTTCGTGGAACTCTACGCCTACGCCATGACCACCAAATTCTTCTACAACACTATAGCCGTGTTTGCGAGCCAGTGCGGAAACTGCAGCGCCAATGTCGCCAACAGTACCCCAAGCTTTGGCAGCTTCAATACCACGTTTCAAGCATTCTTTGGTAATATTAACAAGCTTTTCAGCTTTGGGATTAACTTTACCAATCATGAACATACGGGAAGCATCTGCGTAGTAACCATTATAAATGGTAGAAACGTCTACGTTTACGATGTCGCCACTTTTCAAAACGTCGTGCTCGCTGGGAATGCCATGGCAAACTTGGTCGTTAATGGAAGTGCAAACGCTTTTGGGGAATCCGCAGAAACCGAGGGGAGCAGGAGTAGCACCTTGAGCAACGGTAAAGTCGTAAACAATTTTGTCAATCTCTGCAGTGGTCATACCAGCTTTGATGTGTTTAGCAACTTCGTCCAAAACAGCGGTGTTAATTTTGCAGGCTTCACGAATGCCGGCAATTTGCTCCGGAGTTTTAATCATATCTTCGTCAGGAACCTCAAAGCCTTTGGCTTTATAGGCTGCAATTTTATCTAAAAGCTCTTGATTCATTTTATTTCTCCTTTAAAATACTTATCTAACTTTGTATTATAGCACAAATCTTTTCCTCCGTGATAAAATTCTTATGACAGGCAAGGTTGCTTGTGGTAAAATTATCCTATGTGATTATTTAATGAAGAAAGGATATCTATATGGAAGAACTTATTATGCAATTCATAGACCTGGTTCTGCATTTGGACAAGCATTTGCCTGCCATTATGGAAGCTTACGGTCATTTTATTTACGCAATTTTATTTACGGTGGTGTTCTGCGAAACCGGTCTTGTAGTAACACCCTTTTTGCCCGGCGACTCCCTGCTTTTTGCTTGCGGAGCTTTGGCGGCAACTGCTCCCGAAGGCATGGATATTACTACCATTACAATTATTTTCTTAGTTAGCGCAATCTTAGGCGATGCCACCAACTACCACATAGGCGAGAAGGCTGGTATGGCTATCATAAATTCTAAGCGAGGCATTATCAAGCCGGAGCATATTCAAAAGGCTCACGAATTTTACGAAAAGCACGGTCACAAGGCAATCGTTCTTGCCCGCTTTATGCCCATCGTGCGCACCTTCGCTCCTTTCGTTGCAGGCATTGGCAAAATGCATTACGCAACCTTCGCCCGCTACAATGTAATTGGTGCTTGCATTTGGGTAGCCCTTTTCGTAGGTGGCGGTTACTTCTTTGGTAACATTCCCTTTGTAAAACAAAACTTCCCCATCGTGACTATGAGTATTATTGTACTTTCCGTAATGCCTGTAGTCGTCGAGTTCGTAAAAGCACATATGAAAAATGAGATTTAATGTATAATTTACAGACTCTAAATGATTTACTGTATAAGAAGTTGCTCCATCAAAAATAATCCACACAATTGCACATATATATATTGCTGAAAATAAGGAATAGGTTCTTTTTTTTGGATCAACACCAACTTCCCGTAAATAAACAAAAATTAGAAAAAATACTATGGCCAAACAACCAATCTGTAATTTTATGTATTCCATAAGGATATTTTACCATTCGATTTTTTTTATGTAAAACATATTTTTAATTTTTTTGAATAATTTT
>CALCUU010000223.1 GCA_937906915.1 uncultured Phascolarctobacterium sp.
CCGAATAGGTGGAGACCAGTGTCGCCAAAAGAATTGCTAGGAAAATTCCGCAGGTTTCAATCCAGTCACCGTGCCCCATAAAAACGAAGACTACGTTTACAAAAAGAGCGAAGAGTAAAATTTTGATGATGGGGTCTTTAAAATTATCCAGCAGCTTGTCGAGAAAAGTATCCCGTGGCGGTTGGGACAAAGTGTTGTTGCCGTATTTTTCTAATGAAGCTTGTACCTGCTCCGAAGTTAAACCAAATTTTTTCATAACCATCCTCCTGAATATTTCAAAACTTATTAAATAGTTACTTTATCCGTAAAATACAAGAAAGCTGCATAGCACAGGCTACACAGCTTTCGCATTATTATTTTTAAAGTTAGGGGAATATTTAATTTAAAACTTCCTCATCAATTCATATTTTCTTCTAGGGGTATTATAACCTACTTTTGAAAAATTTTCTGCGTGTTTCTGAAAAGTTCGCTAAAAGTTAACAAATTAGAAGAATTTTTATCAAGATGAGACAGGCGGTGAGATAGTTCAGGTCTTTTGCATACTAATACAAAAAGCCCCGGAGCTGAAGCTTGGCTCTGGGACTAGGTTTTTAAGTGGAGCGGATGACGGGGATCGAACCCGCGTCACTGGTTTGGGAAACCAGTGCTCTACCATTGAGCTACACCCGCAGATGAAGTTGTGAGGATTACAAGAGTTATTATACACCGAAGAAAGAGCGGTGGCAATTGATTTTGTATTGTACTTTTTCAGGTTTTGTCCTATCATATAAGGTAAAGCTATTTCAAGAAAGGTGAACGAGATGGAAAAAGAACTTGTAATTCAAAAAGCTACTTATATAAATGATAGAAGTTATATCCCTCTGACGGTGCTTGCTGCCAACCAACAGCAAAAGTATATTGAACTTTTGACCAGCAAGGACGCAGAGGTTGCCAACAAGGAAATGGCAGAAAAATTACTGGGAGAATATTTGCCTTCCGTAGAAAAAACTTTGAAAGCACTTACTGCCATGGAGGAAGAAGCCTCCGAATTTACCGGGGAGCTGGAAAAATTGTATAAGACCGCCCTGCGACTTGCCTATATTTTGCGAGTACGCTTTGGCACTTTGCTGGACTTTCTTGCCGGTGAGGAAACTGACGGCGCCAAGGTCAACGCTTTGTTAGGACAAACCTTTTTTGATTTCCACAATAGCGTTCTGGAATTTAATAATCTTTACGCGCTTATCATTAAAGGCGAAGGAACCTACAACCTTAATTCTGAAAGCGTTCCCTTAATTCAAAATGGTATGACCTATTGGGAAGTTTCCGACGTGTTGCGTATGCCCTGCAGCGTCAACAAGGGTGACACCTATTATTGGACTAGTGACGAAGAAAATTTCACTCTTGTGGTAACCTTTGATGAAGAGGGCGAAGCAAGCCCCGTCCACGTAAACGAATAAAAAATTAACGCCTACCGCAAGCTTTTGCGATAGGCGTTTTTTATTTTGGGGTTATTTGTCGAAAATTACCAAGGGTTTAATCAAATCTGCAGGCTTGTCCTTCATAAGCATCAGGGCTTCTTTCACGCCGTCCCAACCGTGGAATACGTGGGTAATCATTTTTTCCGGGTGAATGCGTCCGGAGGTAATCAAGCGCGCCAGTTTTTCAGAGCGGAGTCTGCCACCGGGCATCAAGCCGCCGACAATGGTCTTGTGACCCATGCCTGCGCCCCATTCAACGCGGGGGATTTTCACGTAGTCGCCTACGCCCAGGTAGTTTACGTTACCGATTCTGCCACCGGGTTTCAGCATACGGATTGCTTGGTCGAAGGTGTCAACGTCGCCGCCAGCGATGATAATCTTATCAACGGGACCGCCGTTCAGCGCCATAATTTGCTCTACGATATCGCCGTTGCGATAGTTTACAATGTGGGTTGCGCCGTATTCTTTTGCCAGTTCCACACAATTTTTGCGAGAGCCTACAGCGTAGATGTTTGCTGCGCCACGAATTGCCGCTGCTGCTACAGCCATTAAGCCTACAGGACCGATGCCGATGACTGCTACGTTGTCGCCGAATTGGATATCTGCCAGTTCTGCACCGTGGAAGCCGGTGGGAACCATATCGCTCAGCATGCAAGCTGCGCCTAAGTCCATGCCTTCGGGCAGGTGCGCCAAGTTGCCGTCTGCGTCATTTACGTGGAAGTATTCTGCGAAAACACCGTCTTTGAAGTTGGAGAACTTCCAACCGCTCAGCATGCCACCACTGTGCATTGCGTAGCCTTCTTGTGCTTCGAGGGAGTTCCAATCGGGAGTGATTGCAGAGATGATAACCTTGTCGCCGGGTTTGAAGTCTTTAACCAGTTCGCCAACTTGTACAACTTCGCCAACTGCTTCGTGACCTAAAATCATATCTTCTCTTTCACCAATTGCGCCTTCCCAAACGGTATGCACGTCAGAGGTGCAAGGTGCCAAAGCGATAGGCTTGCAGATTGCGTCCAAGGGACCGCATTTCGGCATATCTTTTTCTACCCAACCGGTAGCTCCAATTTTTAACATTGCGTAACCTTTCATATTATCTTCCTCCTTAATTCAAACGATTTTATTTTACGTGATTTAGTTTTTATCTTGTGTCTTCATTATAAAGTAATTTATTGTCCAGTTCTGTGACTAAATCACAATTCATACCTTGTTAGTAAAATTTTATCATAATTTTTCAAAATAGTGTGTGAGGAAAAAGTGAAAGGTGCAAAATGGAATAGATTTTTGTTTTGTTGTATTCGTATTAGAATTAAGATATAATCAAAGTATAAACGACAAGGAGGGAGGCAATCTTATGGATAAACAAATGGTAGATGAATTAGTAGCTGGTTTACTAAAAATTGTTGATGAGCAACTGGTTAGCGTTATTCTTTATGGTTCTGTTGCCAGAGGGACTGCTTCTTCTGAATCAGATATTGATGTTGCCCTGTTGATAAAAGGAAGTTTGAGTTCTGTTACTGAAAATAAACTCTCTGATTTTATCGTAGATATGAACTTGAAATATGACAAGGTTTTTTCTGTAATTGATATTGATATTGACAACTACGAAAAATGGAAAGCAGTAGCACCATTTTATAAAAATGTAAAACAGGACGGTATAGTATTATGGAAGGCAGCGTAATAGATTTATCTAAGTATCGCTATCAAAGCGCCGAAGAAGATTTGGCTGCGTCCAAAACTTTGTTAGATGCGAAGCAATATAGAGCTTCGGTTAACCGTTCTTATTATGCGCTGTTTCATACGTTAAGAGCGGTTACTGCACTTGATGGCTTTGATTCTAGCAAGCATTCTGGGATAATCGCCTTTTTCAACAGAACTTATGTTAAAGAAGGAATTTTTGATAAGAGCTTATCGAAATGTATAGACATATCCTTTAGGTTGCGTGAGAAAGCAGATTATCAAGACTTTATGGTGATTACAAAAGAGCAGGCAGAAGAACAGTATCGTAAATCTGAGCAGCTTATGCTTGTCGTAAAACCTTATTTAGAAGAACAATGGAATAAAAAATAAAAGACTTCATCAGTTTTGAACTGGTGAAGTCTTTTATTCTTCAAATCTAACTCTGTTTCAGAAATTTTGTTTTGCTCAAAACTGTTTATGCTTTATAATATAAATATATTTAGTTTTAACAAGGAGAGGTATTATGGCTGATTTAGAGCGTTTAGGACAAATAAAATGTTTTCTGTTTGATATGGACGGCACCATCAATTTAGGCAACGAGCTTATTCCCGGTATGGAAGGCTTCTTTGACAAATTGAAGGCTGCTGGTCGTGAATATTATCTTTTGACCAACAATTCTTCCCGTGACCACCAGCACTATGTAAATAAAATGAATGGCTTGGGCGTACCCGTTACCCGCGAGAACGTGCTGATTTCTACAGATGCCTTCACTAATTATATGGTGAAGAACCATCCTCAAGGCAAGTTCTACGTTTTGGGCACTCCCCAATTGGAAAAGAACATTGCTGACGCAGGTCTTACAATGACCAAAACCTTGGAGGAAGGTGCAGACTTCGTGGTTGTTGGCTTCGACCAAACCTTAACCTACGAAAAGCTGACCACCGCTTGCCGTTTGATTGACAAAGGCGTTCCTTACGTTGCAACTCATCCTGACGTGCGTTGCCCCATCGAAGGTGGCGAGTTCATTCCTGATACCGGTGCAATGATTGAGCTTATCAAAACTGCTACCGGCAAAAGCCCCTCTATGATTTTTGGCAAACCCTTCCAATATATGGTGGACGTTGTCCTTGACCAAACTGGCTACAAAAAAGAAGAAATTGCCATGGTTGGCGACAGACTTTCCACTGACATTGCCTTTGGCTTGAACAACGGTATTCTTTCCGTAATGGTTCTTACTGGCGAAGCAACTATGGAAGATGTGGAAAACGGTAATATCAAACCGGACATTATTCTGCCCCACGCTAAGGAGATTTTAAATTATTTGTAATGCCCTAAAGGAGAAAACACTATGACAAATTTAGAGCAATTAAATTTAACAGATGCCATCCGTCCCGTGCCTGCTTCTGAATTGGAAGCACGCTTGGCAAAATTCCGCCAAGCAATGGATAAGGAAAACCCCGGTTGGGAAATGGCAGTAATCAATCACAAAATAGCAATGTACTATTTTGCAGGAACAATGCAAGATGGTGCGTTAATCATTCGCCCGCAGGATGCAATTTTGTGGGTACGCCGTATGTATGACCGTGCGGTGAAGGAATCTAATTTTGCAGATATCCGTCCCATGCGTAGCTATCGTGAGGTTTTTGCTGAATATGGCAGTTGCCCTGCGACAGTTTATATGGAAACTAAAAAGCTGACTTGGGATTGGCAGCAAATGTTCCACAAATACTTTGCCTTTGAAGAAATCGCTTCCCTTGACCACGTGCTTAGTGATTTGCGTGCAGTAAAGAGTGCTTACGAATTGGAACAAATGGAGCGTAGCGGCAAGATTCACGAAACCGTTCTTGACGTTGTGGCTCCCAAGCTGATTGTTCCCGGCATTAGCGAAACCCAGCTGGCAGTAAATATTTATAGCGAAATGCTTAGTCGTGGTAGCTACGGTATTGTCCGTTTCAACCTGCCCTTGGGCGAAGAAGTTATTGGTATCGCTGCCTTTGGCAAGAGTGGTTTAGAGCGTTGTGCTTTTGACGGACCTGGTGGTACTCCGGGAACCTGCATTGCTTTGCAATCCATTGGTAACGCTTTCCGCAAGCTGGAGCCTAACAGCATAGTTTACCTTGATATTCCCTGTGGCTTTGACGGCTACA
>CALCUU010000224.1 GCA_937906915.1 uncultured Phascolarctobacterium sp.
AAAGGCGTATCGACGTCCACAGGACAAACACAGTTCACTCGAATGTTGGGCGCATAATCCAAAGCCAAGGCTTTCGTCAAAGCAACAATCGCTCCTTTAGACGCGCAGTACACAGGACACCCGTAGTTACCGCTGATACCTGCGTCAGAAGCAATGTTCACAATACTTCCACCACCATACATATAAGGCAAGGCAGCTTGTGTTAAAAGCATTGTGCCCTTTACGTTAGTATCAAAAATGTTGGAGTAATCTTCCTCCGTCATATTTTCCAGACGTTGCTCTTGATACACACCAGCAGCATTTACCAAAACATCTATCATTCCATCGATGCTTGCCAAAGCCTTTTGACAATCTTCTTTATTGGTAACATCACAGGGCACGTAAAAAATCTTATTGCCTGTAAGCGCCTGCAATTTTTGCACAGCCATGGTGCCACGCAGAATGCTTCTGCCTAAAACAAAAACATTTGCCCCATCTTGTAAAAACTTTTCTGCCGCAGCCAGCCCAATCCCGGAGGTTCCTCCGCTGATTACGACATTAAGTCCCTTACAACCATAATTCATCATCTTAAAACTCCTACTCCACCTTTTCCTTAGGCGGTAAATTTACAGTAATCTTAGTATAACTGCCTTGCTCGCTTTCCAAATCCAAGGTCATATCATGACGCAAAGCAATTTGTTTGGCAATGGCAAGGCCCAGACCGCTACCAGATTTATTTTTTTCGTTGCGTGCTTTATAAAATCTGTCGAAGGCGTGAGGAATATCCTCCGCTTTAATACCACAGCCATAATCTTTAATGACAAGCTTGTCTTTTGCCAAAGCAACCTCAATCTTGCCACCTTCATCAGAAAATTTAATGCTGTTGTGCAAAAAGATTAAGAGCATTTGACGCAAGCGACCATAATCACCATTCAAAACGTAAATGTCCGTATCAGTGCTCATCTCAATGTCGATATTTTTCTCCAAGCCTAAGCGTCTGCTACTACGCACTGCGTCTTGAACCACGTCGCACAAATTTAGAGGCTCCTTCTCAATGGGGAAATCCATATTCTGCAAGCGGGACAGGTCTAACAAATCGTTAATCAAGCGTTGCAGGAACACACTTTCCGAAAGCATTTGGTCGTGATATTCCTCCACCTCTTCCGGCTCAGTAATAACGCCATCACGTAAAGCCTCCAAGCTACCGCGAATAACGGTCACAGGCGTACGCAACTCGTGAGAAATATTAGCGATAAATTCACGACGCAGCTTCTCCAGCTTTTGGCTCTCTTCATCTGCCAACTGCAAGCGCTCACTTAAAACGTCCAAGGTGTTGGCAAGCTCACCAATCTCGTCGTTCTGTTCAATGTCGCAACGAGCCTTGTAATCCTTATCAGCCAAACGCATAGCAATTTCTTTCATCTTATTCAGAGGATTAGTAAAGCGCCAAGACAGCACAATACTCAAAACAGAAACCAGTACCAACGCTGCCAACATACTGTAGAACAAAATCCTCAGCCCTGCCCACACAGCGTCCTTAGTTCCTTGTACCGGTGAGTGAAGCATTACGACAGCTTTTACTACACCATTCTTATCGTACACAGGAGCGCCTACGGTAAGCATGGTATCTTCCAAAAATGGGTTATAGTCTTCTAAAATAAAGCTTTGACCCTTGAACGCCTGCTCCACCTGTACCTTAATATTTTTCGGCAATTTTTGGTACGCATCTTTGGAATCCTTGGGAATAAAGCGATTCAATCTTTCAGGATGCTTACTGCGAGCCTGAAATTTACGCACTACATCAAGATTCATATTCAGATTATATTCGCTATCAACTACCCACACTACTTCTTGCATGGCGTTGTCCAAGCTATTAACGAAACGGCTTTGGGAAATGCGGTCGCCGTAACGACCTTGCAGCCAATCCAAATCCTTACTGATTACTTCAGCAATTTTGGTGGCACGCAGATTCATTTCCTTTTTAGTCACGTCTACGTTATGCTGCTTAAAATATTGGTAGAACAAGCCCCCCATAATGAGAGAGAAGGTCAAGAGCACCGCAGCAAAATACATGGTCAGCTTGATAGCAATTTTATTGCTAAATCTATTTTTCATAATTTGCTCCAATTATTTTACTTCAAAACGATAGCCCACGCCCCAAATTGTTTTGATGTCCCAGCCTTCGTGGTCATAC
>CALCUU010000225.1 GCA_937906915.1 uncultured Phascolarctobacterium sp.
AGACGTGTGCTCTTCCGATCTCAGAACTGCCAACACTACCACGAGAGCCTACAAGGTAACCACGGTCAAGGGAATGCTTAACCAGCTTGTGGGCAATGTAGTACAAAACGGAGAAGCCGTTGCCGATAATGGAATCAAGCTCCATTTTCAAGCGCTCCTCTACCAGCTGGGGCAAAGGGTTGCCGTACCATTCGTAGGCTTTGGTGTAGGTAAGGTTACGCACTGCGTCCTCCGCACCGGGAATGGACGGAGAGTATAATTGGTCGTCGTCAGGCACGGGCTTGAGGCGCTCAATCATATCCGCAATCTTATTGGTATTGGTAACGCATACTTCGTAGGCAGCTTCTTCACCCAAATAGGCAAACTCTGCCAGCATTTCTTCCGTAGTGCGGAAGTACAGGGGCGGTTGGTATTCTACCTCGCCTTCCTTTTGCCACGGAGCCTGCAAGATTGCACGGTAAACCTCGTCCTCCGGGTTAAGGAAGTGGACGTCACCGGTAGCAACGGTAAGCTTGCCTAAGCGCTTGCCCAATTGGTAAATGCGACGGTTATATTCTTCAATTTGTTGGACTGTACTAATATTTTTATGAACAAGGAACATATTGTTCCCCGTCGGTTGAATTTCCAGATAATCGTAGAAGGAAGCAATTTCTTCCAGCACTTCTTCGCTGGCACCGGACATCATGGCGCGGTAAAGCTCTCCGGCTTCGCAGGCAGAGCCTAAAATGAGCCCTTCCCTGTGCTCCAAGATAACTTCCCTAGGCAACAAAGGACGTCCATTCAAATAGCGCAGGTGGCTAATGGTAACCAGCTTGTACAAATTGCGCAAGCCTTCTTCGTTTTGAGCAAGAATGATGATATGGTTGCTCTTTACTTTATTGCGGGTAACCTTTTTCTTGGTATCAACGGATTCTTGGTCAATGCCTTCCTTAATATCCTCACGGTCGCTGATAAGGTAGCCTTCCATACCAAAGATAAGCTTCAAATCGCTTTTCTTCGCTGCGTTGTAGCAGAAGGGGAAGGCTTGTACAACACCGTGGTCCGTAATGGCAAGTGCCTTGTGCCCCCACTTAATGGCTTTCTTCACCAAGTCTTCCATAGGGGTCAAGCCATCCATTTTGCTCATCTTGGTATGGCAGGGAAGCTCAACGCGTTTAACCTCTGCGTTATCCTTGCGTTCAGGCACTTCAACTTTCATAATACCTGTGGGCGTTAAGGTCATTTCGTCATTGTTAAAACGGTCGGGCGCAACGTTGCCTAAAATACGCAGGCGCATACCTGGCTTGATTTCACCTTTAAGCTGCTTACATTCTGCTTTGGGGTCGTTACCGTCACGATTGCTAAACCGCATTTTAATAAACAAGCCCCCGGTTCCGTCGCACAGGTTAAAGCTTAAAGAAATATCTCCTGTACGCAGCTCCCTTTCGTTAAAGGCGATTAGGTTGCTATCTTTATCCAAGGTTTTTGCGAAGATGCCTTCAACAACTACCCTATTTTCTTCCTCTATTATGCTGTCAATTGGGCGCACTTTACCCTTAATCTTCTTGCCCCAAATGTGTCCATCATCTTTTTTCTCGCCGTAAAGTCTGTTGTAGGCAGCTTCATAAGCCTGCTCATACTGGTTGGGTTCTTCCACGCAGGGAGGCAGTGGCGGTTCCAGCTCGCCAATTTGCATATCAGGTGGTTCCTCCGGCAAGGGAATATCCTCGTAGGAAGGTGCGTCTGCACAATCTGCAAATTCACCACCGGGTTCTTCCATACTAGCTGGAGCCTCGCCCTCTTTAACGAAAATTACCTTGCGCAAAGAAAAAGCGGCAGCCAATTTGTCGGCCGCCGCTTGAATTAAGCCATCAGTAAGGTGAGCGATACAGGTATAGTGTATCTCCCATAAGCAGGCCGATTCGTCAATACAAATCTGCTTGATGTCTAACATTCGCAGCTGCATCAGCTCGGCTTTTGAAAAAGACAGACCGGACAAGAAGCTAAAAAATTTATCTTTGTCGGGCATAATGCAATATTTAGCTTGCATATACGTGTCCTTTCCTCTTGACTATCTATTTGGCATTTTCCAAGGCGATTACGCCTTCAATGTGCTGAATGCCACTGGCAACTTCTGCAACATCAATGCCTTTTTCCATCTTCAAATAAAGCTCTAAAATAATATTATCATTTTGCTTGTCCGATTTAACGTTCAAGGTCTTTACTTTGACGCCACATTCTGACAAGTAACCGGTAATTTCAGTAATGACACCGGGAACGTTTTGGGTAATAACGCGGATAAAGCGACGCTCATTGCGATTGCCCACAAAGCGTTTTTCCCAATGGTGGAAGGTAACCAAAGTAACCATGGTCAAAATGGTGGCAGCAGTGCTGAGCAGGTACATGCCACTACCA
>CALCUU010000226.1 GCA_937906915.1 uncultured Phascolarctobacterium sp.
GTGGCTTGGCTCGTGGTAAAGACTTCAAAGTTTGGCTGATGGCAGAAATTCCTGCTAACATCATCTTGGCTGACCAATTCAACAAATATGTTGACGGTTACTCCATCGGCTCCAACGACTTGACCATGTTGGTATTGGGCTGCGACCGTGACAACGACACCGTATCCCACATCTATGATGAACGTAACCTTGCTGTTAAACGTGCAATCCGTCACCTCATCGACGTTGCTCACAAAGACGGCAAAACCGTTTCCATCTGCGGTCAAGCTCCCAGTGTATACCCCGAATTCTGTGAATTCCTCATTAAGAGTGGCATCGACAGCATCTCCGTTAACCCGGACACTGTTAAATTCACCAAAAAACTCGTTGCTCAAGTTGAACAACGCGTAATGCTCGACGCTCTCACCGGTCGTGGCCGTGCAGAAGTTGAGGATTTGACCTGGTAATTTTACGGAATTACCGTACAAGAGCAATAAAAGCTCCTGTATTGCATTACCCTTGCAGTACAGGAGCTTTATTTTTTTAACAAAGCAAATTGTTTCACGTGAAACATTTGCGGGAGAGGAGGTGAGTTTATGTACGAGGTGTTGGTCATAATTTTTAGCTTATGCCTGCTGGTTCACATTTATACCGATTGTAAAGAGCAACTGCTTTACGATAAGGTTTCGACCATTTTGATGACGGCAGGTATAATTTACGCCTACTACTTTGGAGATTTATGGCAAAGCCTTTACGGAGCTAGTCTTAGTCTATGGATAATGCTAGTAATTTACTGGTTAAGTAGGGGCGGCATGGGTATTGGTGATGTAAAGCTGGCGCTGGTCTTAGGAATTTGGCTTGGCTTAGAGCAGAGCTTACTATGTCTTATTATGGCTTTTGTTACCGGAGGCGTAGTTGGCGTTGGTTTACTTCTTAGTGGAATTAAGTCTCGCAAAGATGCAATACCTTTTGGACCTTACTTATGTGTTGCCGGTTGGTGCAGTTTAATTTTCGGCAACGAGCTGTTAAATTTGTATTGGCAGCTGTGGCAATAATTATTTAAAAGAAAAGAGTGTGCTTAATGAACAAATATATTAGAAGACTTTGGAATTTAAGCAGTACATTAAAAAACTCGTCAGAAAAGCAGTTAGCAGTTACTTTAAAGGAAGAACAGGTTTATAGTTGCGTTCTTACCTTGCCAACGATGTCTGCCAAGGAAATTAAAGAGGCAGTACGTTGGGAATTACCATTTCACATTCCGCTATCAGCGGGAAGCTATTATTACGATTACAGGAAGCTTGGAAAAAGCGAAGGTATGGAAAAAATACAAGTCGTCGCCGTGGCAAAGGAAGTTATCCAAAAACTTGATGCTGCTGCCAAAGAAAAAGGTTTGCTCTTGGTGGCAGTTAATGTGGACGGTTACGACGGGCTCAATTTATTTCCGGAAGGGAAGGAAAGATTGAAAATCCCACGGAGTAAGCTGTATAAATTGGGAAGCGGTGTTGCTTTGAGCCTAACGCTAATTTTGTTTCTAGGAAGCTGGGGCTACAAAATTATACAGGTGCAAAAATTAAATGCTGTCCAGAAAAAGCTAAAGGCTTTTGCAAAATGGGAAGAGCGTTTTAAAATACGGCAAAGCAATTTGGAAAGGAGCAGGCTCTTAGAAACAGCCATTGCCAAATTTGAAAAGGAACGAGTTGTTTGGAGCAGGCTACTACCAATTTTAGGAAGCTGTATTCCAAAAGAATGTTGGCTTACTCAGGTTAAACAAAGAGAAGAAAATAATTTTGTAGAGTTGCAGGGTAAGGCGGTAAATATTTTGCAGGTACAAAAACTACTTGAGAATTTACAGGCAACCTCAAAATTTAAGAATATAAAGTTGTTAGAAACATCGGAAGGAAAAAATGAACTGTTGAAGTTTAAAATACTTTTGCAGGGAAAAGGGGAGAGGCTATGAAAAAGAAAAGTATTTTTGCAAAGCTTAGTGAAGAGCAGAAGAGCTTGCTCTGTTTTGGAACAGCCCTCGTAATTTTGCTGGCAGTAGTTATTTTTGGGGTCACTCCTCTTTTAGAAGCAGCAATCCTCGCCAAAGGAAAGGCTTTGGAATGTGAGGGGAAGCTTTTGGCGTATAAAAGGTATTCTGAAATTAAGAACGTGCAAAAATTAGAGGAGCAGGAAAAATTAAAGCTGCAAGCCTTAGAATTACGCTTGCCTTCCAATTTGAAACAAGAGGACTTAATTGAGGAGCTTTATGCCAAGGCAGAAAGGTTTAAGGTAAAGGTAAGTGGTTTAAAGCAGGCGGGTACCTCGAAAAATAAAGAGCTTGCCTTATTTTTACAGAGCAAGGGAAAATATCAAGATGTTTTAAAATTTTTAGAAGCAGTTGAGCAAGAGGGAAGCCTTAAAATTTTGCGAGAAGTTGTCGTAAAAGGTGATGAGGCTGGTGAAAACTTGGAGCTTGCGGCGGTGGTTACTGCTTACAAAAATTAAATAATGTCTAAATTATGTTTTTTCTATGTTTTTTGTGTCACAAATTATCCTTTGTGCTATAATCATTCTATGATTATTTAAAATTGGGGGAAGTGTAATGAATTTTCAAGACCGCCGTGTAAAAATTTTAGTAGGGTTATGCGTACTGCTTTGCTTAGTAGTAGGCTACCGTATTTTTGATAATATCCAAAAAAATAAGGAGCGTGCTGCCAGAGTTGGTAAGGTAAGGGAAGTTGCTGTGGAAACTGCTTTCCCGAAGCGTGTTACCCTTAGACCAGAGCTTATTTTCTCCGGTAGTCTTGACCCGGAATGGCAAGCAGAAGTTGCACCCAAGGTTGATGGTCGCATAGAAAAAATGTTTGTCAAAGAAGGCGACAAAGTTACCAAAGGTCAAGTATTGGCAACTTTAGAACAAGTTGACACTGATGCAGAAGTTTTAAAGGCTCGCGGTGAATATATCGAAGCTAAAACTAATTTGCGTAAAGCAGCTCGTGATTTGGAACGTTATGAAAAACTTTTCCAAGCTGGTGCTGTTTCTGAACAAACCGTTGATGATTACCGCTTTGCTCGTGAAAATGCAGAAGCTCAACTTGATGCAGCATTGGGTAACTTGCGTGGCAAAGAATCTTCTTTGAGTGGCACCAATTTGGTAGCTCCTGCTGATGGCATCGTTGCAAAACGTTACTTCCAAGAAGGTTACTACGCTAAAGCTGGTACTCCGCTTTTTGCTATTGCAGATATCAGCACTTTGAAAACAGTTGTTAATATTCCTGAAGGTCAAATAGCAGGCGTTGCTGTTGGTAACGAAGCAAAAATTTCTATTCCTGCTTTTGCTAATCGTGAAATTATCGGTAAAATTACCAGTATTGCTCCTGTGGCTGATTTGCCGGCACATACTTTCTCCACTGAAGTTAGTGTAGAAAATCCTGAAGGCTTGCGTGCAGGTGTATTTGCTACTGTTACTTTGGTGGCTGAACCTCGTGAAAATATGTTGACTGTTCCCGTACATGCCATCGTTATGCGCGACGACCAAAAAACTGTGTACGTAGTTGACGAAGAAAATAAAGTTAGCCGTCGTGTTTTGGCAGTTGGTTACACTAACGAAGAAATTGCTGAAATTGTAAGCGGTCTCTCTGAAAAAGATATGATTGTTACTCGCGGTCAAAACAAATTGCGTGAAGGTAGCAAAATCAAAGCAGATAAGGCAGGAAAATAAACATGATTGGTACATTTATACGTAGACCCGTATTTACTACCATGTTTGTTTTAATGCTGGTAGTATTCGGTATCCGCTGCTATCCTAATATTGGCGTTGACCTCACTCCCGACGTTGACTTGCCCTTGGTAAGTGTGCGTGTTACTTATGATGGTGCTTCCCCGCAAGAAATGGAAACACTTATCACCAAACCTATCGAAAACAGTGTCAGCCAAGTTGCTGGTATTAAGACACTTTCTTCCACTGTACTTGAAGGCTATAGCGAAACCGTACTGGAATTTGAATTTGGCGTTGACCCCCAAGATATGTCCTCTGAAGTACGTGAAAAGGTTGCTCGTGTACGTCGTCGCTTGCCTGACGATATTGATGAGCCTGTAGTACAAGCAGTAGACTTGTCCTCTCGTCCTATTTTGATGTATACCTTCTCCTCTGAAGTACGTAGCCGTAGTGAAATTCGTCGTTTTGTTGAAGATAACTTAGTAGACGAACTTTGTATGGTTGAAGGTGTTTCTGAAGTAAACGCTTATGGTGCAAGCCAACGTGTAATTCGTCTTGTTGCTAAACCGGAAAAGTTAGCGGAATATAACATTCCTTTCCAAACCATTTACGACAAGATCAACGATGGTAACTATAATACTCCCGGTGGTAAGGTTAAGAACAAGGATATGGAAATTACTGTTCGTACCATTGGTAAGTATGAAAACATTGATGATGTTAAGAAAATAGTTGTTGCTAATAAAGATGGCAAGCCTGTTTATATTACTGATGTTGTTGATGTTATCGACGATTGGGAAGACGAAGATACCTTCGGTAGTGCTAACGGTAAACCTTCCGTACTCGTATTCGTCCGCAAACAATCTAAAACCAATACCGTTGACGTAATTGACGGTGTTAAAGAAAAATTAGTGGAGCTGCAACAACGTTCCATTCCTCCTGATATTGAAATCAGTATCGTACGTGACCAATCCACCTTTATTCGTGAAAATATTGCCGACGTATGGAATGCAATTATTTTCGGTGGTGCTTTAGCACTCTTGATTACCTATATGTTCTTGCGTGACTTCCGTGCGACCATCGTAGGTAGTCTTTGTATTCCTACTTCCATCGTGGCGACCTTCTTTATGATGAAGGTTCTGGACTTTACTTTTAATAATATGTCCCTTATGGCGCTGTCCTTAGCAGTTGGTATTTTGATAGACGACGCGATTGTAGTTATCGAAAATATCTTCCGTCACATGGAAATGGGTAAGAGTCCGCTCGTAGCAGCCCAACACGCTACTGAAGAACTTTCTTTAGCGATTTTGGCAACATCTCTGTCTTTGATGGCAGTATTCGTTCCGGTAGGTAATATGGGTGAAGTAATTGGTCAGTATTTTAAACAATTTGGTCTGACCGTAGCATTCGCAATTGCTTTCTCCACTTTGACTGCGTACTCTTTGACTCCGATGGTTTCTGCTTATTGGTTGAAGAAACCTGACGAAGAACAAGCTAGCAAAGAACGCAATAAATATTTGCAAATCTTCTTGGATAAATTTGAAGCTGGTTTCCAATTTATCCGTAAGCTTTATGATGAAACCATGGTTGTGGTAATTCGTAATCCTAAAAAGGTTTTACTTGGTGCTTTCTTGTCCCTGTTCTTGAATTTTGGTTTGCTTCCTTTCGTAGGTATGGAATTCCAACCGACATACGACTCCGGCGAATTCAGCGTTAACTTTAAGGCTCCTATTGGTACAGGCTTGGATAAAACCGTTGAATTGGCGAAGCCTATTCAAGAAGAGATTATGAGTTACCCTGAAGTTAAGGTTGTTGCACTGAACATTGGTGCTGGTCGTAACCCTGTTAACCAAGGCTCTCTGGAAGTTCGTTTGCATCCTACCAGTGAGCGTAAACGTACCATGCAAGAAATTATGGACGAACTGCGTGTGTTTGTACGTGGAGTTGAAGGCGTTAATGCTAACGTAGTTTCTAACCAAGGTGGCGGTCGTGGTGATAGCCGTCCTGTACAAGTTGGTTTGCGTGGTAATGATATTAAACAATTAAAAGCATACGCTTTGGAATTGGCTGAAAAAGTTCGTCAAGTTCCCGGTGCTACCGACGTAGATATTTCTGACTCCGATGACCAACCGGAAATCGTAATTAAACTTGATCAAGCTCGTGCAAGCTCCTTGGGTTTAGATTCTACTTCTGTTGGTGAAGTTGTAGAAATGGCATTTATGGGTAAAGATACCGGTAACAGCTATACCATCGGCGATAATGACTACGATATTATTTTGCAAATGCCCGGTGAATGGCGTACTAATATCAACGACGTTAAGAATCTGCGTATCTCCAATGACGAAGGTCAATTCATTCGTTTAGGTGATGTTGCTACTGTTGAACTGAGCAGTGGTCCTACTCGTATTGAACGTGAAGATAAGCGTCGCCAAATCGTAGTGTATGCTAATACTGTTGGTATTTCTCCCGGCGATTTGATTAAGGTAATCAAGGAACAACTTATTCCTGAAATGAATATGGATACCGGTTATAGTTACAAAATGGTAGGTCAAGCTGATAGAATGGCACGTACCTTTAACGAGGTTTCCAAAGCAATTATTTTGGCAATCGTTGTAGTTTACATGGTACTTGCTGCTCAATTTGAAAGCTTTGTGCAACCGTTGGTAATTATGGCTTCTCTGCCTTTTGCAATCATTGGTGCGGTACTTGGTCTCTTGGTTGCAGGTCAAACTGCTAATATGATGAGTATGATTGGTTTGACTATGCTCTTAGGCTTGGTAACTAAGAATGCAATCTTGTTGGTTGACTATGCTAACCAAGCTCGTGAAGAAGGTACTCCCTTGCATAAGGCTGTGCTTGATGCTTGTTCCTTGCGTTTACGTCCTATCTTTATGACCACCTTGTCCACTATTTTGGCAATGCTTCCCATTGCCTTTGGTATCGGTGAAGGTGCGGAACTGCGTCAATCCATGGGCGTAGTATTGGTAGGCGGTTTGTTTACCTCTACTATTTTGACCTTGCTGGTTATTCCCAACATCTACATTCTCTTTGAAGAATGGAAAGAAAAACATAATGCAGGAAAAACCGCTTAGGAAAGCGAATATTAACCTAATGCTTTTGAGCGGAGGATTACACCTGTGACTTTACAAGACGATAAAATTTTAGAAATTATAAATAAGTTTAAGAATCAAGAGCTGCCCCCAGAGGCAGCTCTTGCTCAAATTAAGAGCTTGCAGTACACGGACTTGGGCTTTGCCAAATTGGATAACAACCGTGCGGAGCGACAAGGCTTCCCCGAAGTTATCTACTGCGCCGGCAAAACTCCGGAGCAGTGCGCAGAGATTATGTACACTTTAAGCTTGAACAACCCTAACGTACTTGCAACTCGTGCAGATAAAAATGTATATGAAGCTATTAAGGCTAAAGTTCAAGACGTGCGCTATCACGAAGATGCGCGCGTTGTTGTGCTTGAAAGAAAGCCTTTGCCAAGAGATGAGGATCGTGTTATAACAATCGTTACTGCTGGGACTAGCGATATTCCTGTAGCGGCAGAAGCTGCTGTAACCGCAGAGATTATGGGTAACAAGGTCAACTGCGTTTATGACGTAGGTGTTGCCGGTATTCATCGTCTCTTTGATAAGCTGGAGGTTATCCGTGCTGCCAACGTACTTATCGTTGTTGCCGGAATGGAAGGCGCACTGGCAAGTGTTGTTGGGGGCTTGGTGAATAAGCCAGTTGTGGCAGTACCTACCAGCGTAGGTTACGGTGCAAACTTCGGCGGGCTCTCCGCACTTTTGGGTATGCTTAACAGCTGCAGCGCGGGGGTAGCAGTAGTAAATATTGATAATGGTTTTGGTGCAGGACGTTTGGCAAGCATCATTAACCATATGAGGTAAATATAATGAAGGCAATTTATTTAGAAACCTTTGCCGGCATCAGCGGTAATATGCTTTTAGGTGCATTACTTGATGCAGGCTTTCCTATAGACGTTTTAAAAAGTGAATTAGAAAAATTAAACTTGGGTGAGTATGAGCTTGTGCATCAACGAGCTAACAAGCTTGGCATTGATGCGCAATATTTTAACGTGCTTTTGCCCCACGGTCACGAGCATAGCCATAACCACGAGCATACTCACGAAGAACATACTCATGCTCACGAGGAGCACTTCCATTGTCAGGAGTACGCTCATACTTATGACCCTGCTTCTCACCACGAAGAACATCACCACGGTGAACACGCTCATCATCACGAAGAGCATCATCACCATGAAGAACATCATCATCACGAACATGATGCTCACGAATTGCCTCACGCTCACCATCATCATGAGCACCGTAATTTAGCAAATGTGATGAGCATTATTGACGCTTCCTCTTTATCCCAAAGTATTAAGGACAAGGCAAGGGAAGTTTTCACTGCCATTGCCATTGCGGAAGCCAAGGTACATGGTAAAGCGGTGGATGAGGTTCACTTCCACGAAGTTGGTGCCATTGATACCATTATTGATATCGTTGGGTGCCTCTTAGGTTTGGAATATCTTGGTAT
>CALCUU010000227.1 GCA_937906915.1 uncultured Phascolarctobacterium sp.
CTTTAGCAGCTTCCCTGCCTGTAATTTCTTGGTTCTCCCATTTTGTAAGAACACTGTAAAAATTTGTAGGCAACTCTTTCGCAGGTCTGCCAAATTTTACGCCCCTGCTTTTTGCCGCAGCTATCCCTTGCGCCTGACGAGTCCTGATATTTTCACGCTCCGTCTGCGCAACGAAAGAAAGTATCTGCAAAACTATATCAGCAATAAAAGTGCCAAGCAAATCCTTGCCATTGCGAGTATTTAGAAGGGGCATATCTATCACACAAATATCAACGCCCTTATCTTTAGTCAAGATGCGCCACTGCTCCTGAATTTCAATATAGTTTCTCCCAAGCCTGTCGATGCTTTGTATGTAAAGCAAATCGCCAGGCTTTAATTTTTTCATAAGCCTTTTATATTTAGGTCTGTCAAAATTTTTACCACTTTGCTTGTCGATAAAAATGTTTCGCTTTTCAACACCAGCATTTTCTAATGCAACCAACTGCCGTATTTCGTTTTGCTCTATGCTGGACACTCTTACATATCCGTAAATCTTTTCTGTCATCTACATCGTCCTTTCAAAATAAAAATCCCGAAACTGGAAATCACTCCAATTTCGGGACTAAGATTTAATTTTTAGTTTTTATTTTACAGCGACGTCTACGTTTTCACCATTCATGAACACTTCGATGCTGTCGCCATTTTTAATTTCGCCAGCCACAATTTTACGAGCCAGCAAGTTTTCTACAGTGTGTACAATCAAGCGTTTCAAGGGACGTGCGCCAAAGGCGGGGTCAAAGCCTGCACTTGCAAGATGCGCCACAGCTTCATCACTTGCAGTAAGCTTAATCTCCAGTTGTTTTGCAAGGCGTTCTGCCAATTCTTTGAGCACCAGCTTAACAATGTCTTTGATTTGTTCAGCTTGCAAGGGTTTGAACACTACAATGTCGTCTACACGGTTGAGGAACTCCGGACGGAAGAAGTTCATCAACATTTGTTGCACGTCGTCGCGGTCAATCTTACCTTGCTTACGCATAATCTCTGCACTGCCAAGGTTACTGGTCATAATGATAAGAGTATTTTTGAAGTCAACGCTTCTGCCTTGACCGTCAGTTAAGCGACCATCATCAAGCACTTGCAAGAGTACGTTAAACACATCTGCGTGAGCCTTTTCGATTTCGTCCAAGAGGATTACGCTGTAAGGATGACGACGCACAGCTTCAGTAAGCTGACCGCCTTCGTCATAACCAACATAACCCGGAGGCGCACCAATCAAGCGGGACACAGTGTGTTTTTCCATATATTCGCTCATATCAATGCGCACCATATTGCGTTCATCATCAAAGAGTACTTCTGCCAAGGTTTTTGCCAGCTCAGTTTTACCTACGCCGGTGGGGCCAAGGAAGATGAAGCTACCAATGGGACGATTGGGATCTTTGATGCCAGCACGAGCACGTACAACTGCTTCGCTTACAGCTTTAACAGCTTCGTCTTGACCAACCACACGTTGATGCAGGATTTCTTCCAAATGTACCAGTTTTTCACGTTCGCCACTGCCAAGACGGGCAACGGGGATACCGGTCCAAGTGCTGACAACTTTGGCAATGTCTTCTTCGTCAACTTCTTCTTTCAGGAGAACGTGGTCATTACCCTTTTCGTCTTTCACAGAAAGGTCTGCCAATTCTTTTTGCAAAGCAGGCAGGCGACCGTATTTCAATTCAGCCAGCTTGTTCAAATCGTAATCGCGTTCAGCTTGCTCCATCTCTTGTTTAACGGAGTCAATTTCTTTTTTCACTTCACGCACACGGGCAATGGAAGCCTTCTCCCCGTCCCAACGTGCTACTAATTCGTCATTAGCTTTACGCAATTTTGCAAGCTCTTCTTCAATCTTCGCAAGACGTGCTTTAGATTGGTCATCTTCTTCCTTGCTCAAAGCTTGGGCTTCAATTTCCAGTTGCAAAATGCGACGTTTGCTTTCGTCAAGTTCTGCAGGAAGGCTGTCAATTTCAGTACGCAGTCTTGCAGCTGCTTCGTCCACAAGGTCAATGGCTTTGTCAGGCAGGAAGCGGTCGTTGATGTAACGGTTGGAAAGCACCGCCGCCGCAACAAGAGCCGCATCTTTAA
>CALCUU010000228.1 GCA_937906915.1 uncultured Phascolarctobacterium sp.
GAATACGTCTGCGGTCAACTTCCAGCTTAGTTTCGCCAGGGCCACGGGTACCAATACCGCCACCAAGACGTGACAGGCTCAAGCCCTTACCCATAATACGAGGTAAGTTGTATTGTAACTGTGCCAATTCAACTTGAAGCTTGCCTTCGTTGGTGCGAGCACGTTGTGCGAAGATATCAAGAATCAGAGCAGTACGGTCCAGAACTCTGATGCCCATAGCTTGCTCAATGTTGCGTTGCTGTGCAGGAGAAAGCTCGTCGTCAAAAATGCACAGGTCAATGTTTTCTTGTTGGACAAAGAGCGCCAGTTCTTGTACCTTACCCTTGCCAATGAAGAAGGCAGGATCCGGTTTAGGACGCTTTTGCATAAATTTAGCTACAACCTGAGCACCAGCTGTGTCTGCAAGCTGTTTTAATTCTTCTACAGAATCTTCAATAGACCAGCCCAAGGTGTTAAGCATACCGTTGTATTCCATACCAACAAGTACTGCCCTCTCTTGAGCTTGTGCCAAAGAGGTACTACTGGTTTGTTTTTCTAAAATGCGTTCAACGGTAGTAACGAGGTTGGGAAAATAAATAGTTTCGGCTTCTGCCATAGAAAGCGGACCGTAGTTTTCAACGATGAATTGCTCGTTCTCGTCCATACCAACAATCATACCAAAGCCCAAAGTGGACTGGGTATAATCAGGAGCAGTTACGCCAATGGCAATCATGCAGTCGAAACGGTTAGCCTTTAAAGCAGAAATGTCTACACCGCTCAAGGAAGGCGTTCCATTGGGGTGAGTATGTACGCAGCGAATGCCACTCAAACGGCTACTGCCTCGCCTACCCTCCACTGCAGGAAGCTCTACAGTTTCATTACTGCCAACAGCTACCCTAATGATTTGACCGCTACGAGTAATGTAAACAGATACTTCTCGGTTGATGAACTCAGTAATATCTGCCAGCTTTAAGGCTAATTCCGCAGAAAGAAGCTGCCCGGAAGACAGCTTCATATCATATAAAGTTTTCAGTTCTTCAATAACAGAGTTACGAATACCTTTGAGGTTACCTAAAATTTCACTCATTATTTTTCGCCTCTACAATGTCGTAAATTTTATTTGCGAACACGTGCAGGTTCTACGTTAATCTTATAGCCACGGATAGTGTTTTTGTGCATTGCGCCCAAAACCTTTTCCGCAACGTCTTCGGGAATTTCTACGAAGGTAAATTTATCATAGATATCAATTTTGCCGATGTCACGAGCCGGAATATCGGACTCAATGGCAATGGTGCTGATAATATCTTTAACGCTGATACGTTGAGCACGACCAACATTGATGAACAGGCGTACCATACCGGGACGACCGCCAGTGTTTTGCAGGTCAGGTGCAATGATATCTTCAACGGGAGCTTCCAAAGCTTTGTTGCCTTCTTGCATCAGCTTAATTGCTGCTGCTGCAACATCTTCTGCGGAGTAATCGTCTAAAAGGCTTTCAGCAATGCTCATATAGTCTTTGAAGTTGTTCATTTCCAAAACAGTTTGCATTTTGCTGATGATTTGCTCACGTTGACGTTCAATTACGTTAGCAGCGGTGGGCAGTTGACGACGTTGAATTTTGGTGTGTACGATACGTTCAATTAATTTTAATTGACGGAACTCACGCGGGGTGATAAAAGTCATTGCCACACCAGTATTACCTGCACGACCGGTACGACCAATACGGTGTACGTAGCTTTCCGGGTCTTGCGGAATATCGAAGTTGATTACGTGAGTAATGTTGTCAATATCGATACCACGTGCTGCAACGTCAGTAGCAATCAATACTTCAGCAGTGCCTTCGCGGAATTTTTTCATTACACGGTCGCGTTGGGTTTGGCTCAAGTCACCATGCAAGCCTTCAACAAGGTAGCCACGGCTGGAAAGAGCGATAGCCAAATCATCTACACCCTTTTTAGTACGACAGAAGATGATGAGCTTGCCGTCGATTTCTGCATCCAGCAAACGGCACAAGCCTTCAATCTTGTCTTTAGTTTCGTAGTAGTATTGTTCAATCAGGGGAACGGTAAGATCTTCTTTGCTAACGGCTACGTTTTTAGGAGCCTTCATATATTTTTTAGTCAAGCTCAAAATAGGACGGGGCATAGTTGCGGAGAAGAGCAAGGTTTGGCGTTCATCAGGCAGATTGCGCATGATTTCTTCCATGTCGTCAACGAAGCCCATATCCAGCATTTCGTCAGCTTCGTCCAGTACCAAGAATTTAATATGGTCCAGCTTGATAGTTCTACGGTTGATATGGTCAATCAAACGACCAGGGGTACCAATTACAATTTGAACATTGTTTTTTAATGCTTTGATTTGACGCTCGATAGGTTGACCACCATAAACAGGCAGTGCTTTAATGCGAGTAGTACGACCAATTTTGCTAACTTCTTCAGCGACTTGGATGGCAAGTTCGCGAGTCGGAGTCATAATCAAAGCTTGGATATGACGATGATCGGTGATGCTTTGTACAATAGGAATACCAAAGGCTGCGGTTTTACCAGTACCGGTTTGTGCTTGACCGATAACGTCGTGACCTTCAAGTACCAAAGGAATAGTAGCAGCTTGAATGGGAGAAGGTTCTTCAAAACCCATTTCGGTCAAAGCGGCTACAATTTTTTTATCAAGTAAAAGTTCACCAAACATTTCTTTTTGAGTATTTGTCATTAAATATTTTCCTCCAAGTTCTTTTCTCTTAATTTATCAATAACCATGGAAAGCGCAGTAAGTGCGATTCTAAGTTTATTTTCTGTTCTTGTAGATGTAAAATGATGTTCTTTACAGTATACTCCATCAGGTGTGGCTACGGCAATATAAACTAGGCCAACAGGTTTACCCTCGCTACCGCTAGGACCTGCATTTCCTGTAATCCCTACCCCATAATCGCTACCGAAAAGTTCACGCACACCCTGCGCCATTTCGCAAGCAGTTTCCTCACTAACTGCTCCATAAGCATCTAAGGTGCTTTGCTTAACTTTTAGTAGATTATGT
>CALCUU010000229.1 GCA_937906915.1 uncultured Phascolarctobacterium sp.
TCCTGTACGGGAAGCAGCAAGAAGTACAGGGTAGCCAAAGCTTGTGAGAGCGCAAAGGTCACGCATCAACTTCAAGTTTTGCTCTGCGTTCTTAGCAAAGCCAATCCCCGGGTCGAAGATAATCTTTTCAGCTCCAACGCCTCGTTCACGCAATAGATTAGCACGCTCTGCAAGGTACACAGCAACTTCTTCTACCACGTTTTTATACTCACATTGGGTTTGCATATCCTTAGGAGTACCACGCATGTGCATCAAAATAATTGGCGCTTTTGTTTCGCAAACAACGTCTATCATTTCAGCATCTGCTTCCATAGCGCTGATGTCATTGATAATATCTGCACCTGCTTCAATGGCAAGCCTTGCTGTAGAAGCACGATAGGTGTCAATGGAAAGAACAGCCTCAGGATAAGCCTTACGCAAAGCCTTAATCACAGGCAACACTCGCGCCTGCTCTTCTTCTGCTGCAACAGCTTCGCTTCCCGGACGAGTGGACTCACCACCAATATCGAGAATGTCTGCTCCGTCAGCAAGCATTTGCCCTGCTTTCGCTACCACTTCTTCAATGGCAGTGCGGGAGTTTTCATAAAAAGAATCAGGTGTAATATTCAAGATGCCCATGATAAGCACCTTGTCGTAGTTCAGCACCCTACCGTCAGCAAGAACGGTCTGCAACTTTTCTTCATTTAATACTGCTTCCAGCTCCGCCTTAACCTTGTCCATACCAAAGTAAGGCATCAGCTCCAGCTTCTTCAAAAGCAGATTGTAATGCTTGCGAGTACCAAGCAGCAGTACGTCGGAATATTTATCCTTATTCAGCACGCAACCTGTAGGAACAGCAGCGTCACCGCCAGCCGCAAGCATTTCCTGCTTGATAATATTCGCCGCAGGAGTGCGCACCTGTAATAATTTCAAAGGCAATATTTGATTTTTATTGGCAAAAATAGGAAGGCTTGCCTTGTGGACGCCAATGCTTTCCATAGCGTCAGCAAGCATTTCCTTATTTACTTTCAATAACATGCTTTCACTTCCAGCCTTTTTCTACCACTGCAAAAGCGTTGTGGTTGTGAATGCTCTCCACGCTTTCCACTTCACAGCGATACCAAGTGATGCGTTTATCTTCTTCAAGGCGCAGGGCAATTTCACGCACTGCGTCCTCTACAAAGCGAGGATTATCGTAAGCCATCTCTGTCACGAATTTTTCGTCAGGACGTTTCAACAAGCCATACACCGGGGAGCTTGCTCCTGCGTCTGCAATGTCAACAAGCTCTTCAATCCAAACCATATCGCTGGCAGCAATCTCAATCTTAGCAAATGCTCTTTGGTTATGAGCGCCATAGGAGCTAATTTCTTTGGAGCAGGGGCATAAGGTTTGCACAGGAATCTCTGCGCAAATCTTCCATTTTAATTCTGCACCCTTTTCTGCTGTGTAGATGCAGTCAATGTCCATAGGCGCAGTCTGTCCGCTAACGGGAGCAACCTTGGTAATGAAATAAGGAAACTCCAATTGGAGCAAAGCCTTTTCAGCCTGCAAGCGTTCCTTCAAAGTATCTAAAATGTTTTCGATTTCGTGCAAGCCAACAGGCCCCAAGGTTTGCAAGCATTCTACAAAGCGGCTCATATGGGTACCGCGCATATCGTGGGGCAAATCCACCGCCAAGGTTACCTTGGCTACAGTGTGTTGGGTTCCCTTGGTTTTATCGCGCAGTTCAATGGGCCAACGCAAATCTTTAATGCCAACGTGTTTCAAAGGCACGCAACGTAAATCTTTTTCACCTTGTACGTCCTTCATCAGTCACCTCTATACACGCAGCCACTGGTACGTGTTTCCCAAACTTCTACTTCATATAAATGGTAACGGTCAGTTTTCAGCAGTGCTTCCAATTTGTTCCACACCCACACGGAAATATTTTCTGCGGAGGGAACAGGCAGCACGTCGTTGAGGCAAGCGTGGTCAAGATGCACCAGCACTTCCTCCTTAACCAAGTTTTTCAGCTTAATAAAATCTATAACCATACCTTCGTGGTCAGGCGTGCCTTCCACCTTTACCACCAGCTTGTAGGTATGACCATGCAAATGCTCGCACTTGCCATTGTACGCAGGCAAATAATGAGCAGCGTCAAAATCAAACTCTTTAATGATAATCATGATGTACCTCTTTTAAACAGTTAAGCCTGCAAAATTTTCTTGTTGGCGCAACGCTTCGTAAGCAACGATGGCAACAGCGTTGGACAAGTTCAAGGAGCGTGCCTCGCTAATCATGGGAATACGTACACAGCCTTCTGCGTACTCTTCGTGCATCCAAGCAGGCAGGCCTGCGGTTTCCTTACCAAAAATCAGCACGCTGTCCGCAGCGTAGCTAACGTCGCTGTAAGACTTGTGACCTTTAGTAGTCAGCAAATATTTAGGATTGTCCTTGAATTTTTCCAGCACCTCGTGAATGCTGTCGTAATAATGAATGTCAACCAAGTGCCAGTAGTCCAAGCCAGCACGTTTCAAATATTTATCTTCTACAGAAAATCCCAAGGGACGCACCAAATGCAGATGGCAACCAGTCGCCGCACACAGGCGGGCAATGTTACCGGTGTTACCGGGAATTTCAGGTTCAAACAGAACGATATGCATATCTATCACCTCAAAATTATTTATCCTTGTCTTTATCTTCACGCACAACTTTGTCTACACGCTCGTGTCTTTTGTGCTCAGCTTCCTTTTGCTTACGCTTCTTGGCTTCTTTTTCAGCCTTTTTACGAGCTTTTTCACGCTCCTTGGCTTCCTTTTCCATTTGCTTACGATACTTTTTATCGTTTTTCAGCCTAGCCTCGCGTTGTTCCTGCTCCAGCTTTTGACGAGCAAGCAGTTCTTTCTTTTCAGCCTCGCTCATTTCCATACCAAGCATTGCCTGATAGATTACCATAATCTTTTCGCAGTAGTTGGAGCCCATTGCCCAAGTACCTTGCAAACCGGACCATTTATCTACGAAGCCACGCTCACTGCGGATGGCGTGTGCCAATTCGTAACGAGGGTCTACGATTTTAGTGGAAGGCTTCTTCTTAGCAGAATAGGCAAGCAAATGTTGGATGTGGGCACGCACGCCAAGCTCCGGAGTTTTAAACTTAGCACCCTTAACTTTTTTACCGGTAGTACCCAAGCCACAGAAATTATTTTGCTTAGGCTTCACAGTACCGCCAAAACCAAAGTAGCCAGTTTCCACAAGAGCCTGCGCCAAGGCAATGTCAGGACGCACGCCCTCACGCTGTGCCTCTGCCCAATAGAATGCCACAATCTCTTCCACGTCACATTCCAGCTTCACCTTGGGATTGTTCTGCTTAATTAAATTAACAGCCTGCCCTTTGGTAGCAACTGCGTCTCCAAAAATAGAAATCTGCTTGTAATTTGCAGGAAGCTCCATGCCACGCCAAAATTCTTTTTTAACGGGCTTAACTTTTTCCTGAGCCTTCTTCGTATCAAGCTTCGCTTCTATTTTGAAAGCTTCCTTCTTATTTTTAGAAGTCTCTTTCTTTTTCAAAAGCTCCTTCTTAATTTTGGAAGCTTCTTCCTGTTTCGGAAGCTCCTTTCCATTTTGGATAGCTACCTTGGATTTTGAAAGCTT
>CALCUU010000230.1 GCA_937906915.1 uncultured Phascolarctobacterium sp.
TGCGTCCACATGCCCAGATATCAACGTCTTTTTGGGCTTTTTCGACCATTTCTTCAATGCGGGACGGGTGAATACGTCCGTCATTGATCAATTTTTCCAATGCGATACGTGCAACTTCACGGCGCACAGGATCAAAACCGGAAATAATTACTGCTTCCGGAGTATCGTCAATAATCAGGTCAATACCGGTCAAGGTTTCCAAAGTACGGATATTTCTACCTTCGCGACCGATAATGCGGCCTTTCATTTCGTCGTTAGGCAAGCCAACTACAGAAACAGTGGTTTCTGCAACGTGGTCTGCTGCGCAACGTTGAATAGCCAAAGAGATAATTTCACGAGCCTTTTTATCAGCTTCGTCTTTTGCTTGTTGTTCCAAATCTTTAATAAGCATTGCAGATTCGTGTTTAACTTCGTCAGCCAAAGAATCCAGCAATTCTTGTTTTGCTTCTTCACTGGTCAAACCGGAAAGACGTTCCAATTCAGCCAATTGTTTTTGGTACAAAGCATCTACTTTTTCTTGAGTAGAAGCCAAACGAGCTTCTTTATGAGCAAGTTTTTCTTCTTTACGTTCAAAGGAGTCAATCTTTTTGTCCAAGTTTTCTTCCTTTTGAACTAAACGACGTTCATGACGTTGAAGGTCAGCACGTCTTTCTTTATTTTCACGTTCCATTTCAGAACGCATACGATGGATTTCTTCTTTAGCCTCCATAACGGCTTCTTTGCGTTTTGCTTCGCCTGTTTGTTCTGCTTCTGCAATAATGCGGATTGCAGTTTCTTCAGCAGTAGCAATCTTGCTTTCAGCTACGTTTTTACGCACCAAATAGCCGATTGCAGCACCAGCCAGGCCCACAACAACAGCAGTACTGATAACTACTAAAATGGTCTTCACCTCCTAAAAATTATGATGGTTCCAAAAGATTTTTTACATAACAATAACAGGCTCAATGATTGCGCCTGTCTCAAATGTCCTTATTCCATTGAATTCTGTAATCTATATTTTATTGATACATATTATAAAATTCTAATAAGGGCAAAAAATAAGGCAACCACTTCAAAAGTGTTGCCTCAGAATACCTTGAGAATTTAACACGATTGGATACATACATTGTAATTAAATTTGACAAAAAAGTCAAGTTCACTACTACATATCGTTCTCCGCACGTATAGTTTCCAATAGAACTTGTATATATCTGCTTGTAAAGCCACGATTGCCCATAAATCTTGCCGCAGCAGCAAATATTTTCTCATCCTTATTTCTAATTCTTTTTTTATTGCGTAGCATAAAATCTTTTATTGCGTGCAAAGCATTATCCATTTCCAGCTCGTCGGTAAAGGCTTCCATTATATCAGGAATACATTCCTCACTGACATTTTTGCGACGCATCTCTACTAAAAGATGTAGCCTGCCATAAGTTCTTTTGCTAAGCCAAGCACGATACACCTGTCTGGCGTAATGGTCTTCCTTAATAAAATCGTTAGCCTTTAAACGGGCAACTGCTTTATTCGCATCTTCCTCACTGGCGCCCTTACCCGTCAGCTTTAGGAACATATCCTTGCCGCTATAATCACGATAATTAAGCAGGTTCATGGCGTAACCATAAACCTGCTCTGCATTATCCAATTTGTATCTTGGAGATTTACTCTGCATCGTTACCAAAATCCTCGCCAGCATCAGCACCAAGCTTTGCAATGGTTACATTGCGAATTTTGGTTTCAATTTCCTTAGCGATTTCGGAGTTTTCACGGAGGAAGTCTTTAACCTTTTCCTTACCTTGACCTAAACGAATATCGCCATAGGAGTACCAAGCGCCACTCTTGTTAATGATATCCAGCTCTGCGCCCAAGTCAACGAGGCAGCCTTCGTGGGAAATGCCTTCGCCGTACATAATGTCGAACTCTGCTTGCTTGAAGGGCGGAGCAATTTTATTTTTAACAATCTTAACGCGGGTACGGCTACCAATCATATCGTTACCGTTTTTCAAGGTATCCACTCTACGCACGTCAATACGAATAGTAGAATAGAACTTCAACGCACGACCACCGGTAGTGGTTTCCGGATTACCGAACATAACGCCAACCTTTTCACGAATTTGGTTGATGAAAACGGTAGCGCATTTAGATTTTGCAATCAAGCCGGTCAATTTACGCAGTGCTTGGCTCATCAAGCGAGCTTGCAAGCCAACGTGGGAATCGCCCATTTCGCCTTCAATTTCAGCGCGAGGAACCAGCGCCGCAACGGAGTCGATTACGATAATATCAATGGCACCGCTACGCACGAGGGCATCAGCAATTTCCAATGCTTGCTCGCCGTTATCCGGTTGGGAAATCAAAAGATTATCTACATCAACGCCAAGTTTACGTGCATATTCCGGGTCAAGAGCGTGTTCTGCGTCGATGAAGGCAGCGTAGCCACCCATTTTTTGAGCTTCTGCAATCATGTGCAGGGCAACAGTGGTCTTACCGGAAGATTCAGGACCATAAATTTCAATAACGCGTCCACGAGGAATACCGCCTACGCCAAGAGCAATGTCCAAGGACAAAGCACCGGTAGGAATAACTTCAATGTTCATTTTAGCGCTAGCTTCACCTAAGCGCATAATGGAACCCTTACCAAAATCTCTTTCAATTTGACGCAATGCGGCGTCTAATGCTCTAGTTTTATCTGTATCCATCATAAGTCCTCCTGACTTAATATTCTTACTGCGTACCTTTATTATACAAACGATAGTTCGTTCTGTCAATCATTTATTTGTCAGCAAGCAAGTTTTTAATTTCGTCAGCAGTAAATTTATAGGTAGTGTTGCAGAACTGGCAGTGAGCTTCTGTCACTTCGTCTTGGCTCATTTCTTCAAGGGAAGCCTTGTCCAAAGAAAGCAGTGCGCTTTCGATACGCTCACGACTGCAACGGCACTTGAACTCTACGGGAACGCTTTCTTTAATGTCAACTTCCAAGTCCCTACCAATGATTTCAATCATCTTCTCTGTGCTAAAGCCAATTTCCAGAAGCTGGGTAACGTAGGGCATAAAGTTTACGTTGTGCTCCAGCTTTTCGAGAACTTCTTCTTCACAACCGGGCATAGCTTGGATAAAGTAACCACCAGCAGCAGTAACCTCGCCCTCTTTGTCAACAAGCACACCCAAAGCTACGGAAGCAGGGGTTTGCTCAGAAACGTAAAGGTATTTGGTCAGGTCGCTGGCGATTTCGCCATCTTCCAGCTCGCAGTAACCGGTAAAGGGCTCGGAGTTTTGCAGGTAACGGGTAACGATAACGTTGCCCTCGCCAATGGCACCACCTACATCCAGCTTGCCATCTTTTAAAGGAAGAAAAACGTCAGGATTTTCTACATAGCCACGCACACAAGGACCTTCTGCGTCAGCAACAACCTCACCAATGGGGCCGTCGCCTTTGAAGCGCAGGGTAATGCGTTCATTATCTTTCATGGTAGCAGCCAAAAGCAGGGCGCCGTTCATTGCTCTACCCAAAGCAGCACTTGCCAAGTGAGAGCAGTTGTGTTGCTTTGCAGCCTCGCGTACCAAATTAGTAGTACGCAGAGCGTAAATGCGCACGCCGGGGACTGTACCTTTTGTCAAAATGTCTTGTTCCATATATATCTATCTCCTAAATTTACCTTTTAGAAACACGCACTAAAAATATTTAGAAAGTTGTCAGAAGTGCTGTATAACTAGGCGCAACAAGATTGTGCCGCGCCGGCGTACTAATAGTACGTCAAGCAAGCAATCGCAGTTGCAACAACGTTAGACAGTGCTTATGGCAAGTTTCAAATATTTTTAAACAAATTAACCATTTCAATGACGGTAAGTGCTGCGTCAACGCCTTTGTTACCAGCCTTAGTTCCTGCACGTTCCACAGCTTGTTGGATATTTTCAGTGGTCAGGATGCCGAAGGCAACGGGCAGACCGTATTCCATGCTAACGTGAGCAATACCTTTGGAAGCTTCTGCGCAAACATAGTCAAAGTGCGGAGTAGCACCACGAATTACTGCACCAAGGCAAATAATAGCATCATATTTGCCGG
>CALCUU010000231.1 GCA_937906915.1 uncultured Phascolarctobacterium sp.
ACTTCGGTTGAAGTGCTTTTTTATTTTTCTTGAAGCTGTTATAAAAATTTTGTGGCGAGAAGCTTTTCTTAGTAATTCGTACAAAATAAAAAACTCTGACTAATTGCTTTGTGTAAGTTAGTCAGAGTTTTAAATATTATGAGCTTCAATAGCCGAGGGCAATACGCTTTCGATAAAAGCTTTTACGATATGGGGATCAAAGTCTTGACCGGATTTATCTTGCAGCTCGGAAATTGCTTCGGCGTGAGTTTTTTGCCAGTGTTGAGTGCAAGGATTGATGTAGCGGTCATAATAATTTGCTACGGCGATAATGCGTGCACCTAAGGGAATATTTTGACCCTTCAAGCGCTTAGGATAACCTGTGCCGTCAAATTTTTCGTGATGAGAACGAATGATGCTTATAATGCTTCCGAACTCAGGGAAGTTTTCCAGCATGGCAGCACCGGCAAGGCAGTGACGCTTGTAAGCAGCTTCTTCACGTTTAGAAAGGTAGGGAACTTTAGAAAGTACCAGGTTCGGTACGGAAAGCTGCCCGATATCGTGAAGGAGTGCTGCTGTTTTAATGCAGGCAACTTCGGCAGGAGGCAAGCCAATTTTGGCAGCAATGCTGGCAGAATAGTTGGCAACCTGCTTGCTGTGCATAAATACACTCTTATTTTTAATTTCTAAAATTTGCAAATAGTAGTCGCAAATTTCCCTGCTACGATCATCATAGGGAAACTCCAGACATTGTGGTAAAGCAATCATTTTTTATCCGCCCATCATCGGTTAGTGTACTTAGTATATCACTTTCTTCATGAATGTGAAATAGAGGGTTGCAGAAAATTTTTGAAAAGCATATAATATCCTAGTGCGACTCGGGTCTGTGGTTGCAAGTCGATGCCAGTTGCAGGCGAAACGATCCACGTAAGTAGCGTAAAAATTTGCTATGAGCACGGTGCAGCTTAGAAGTAAGTCCTGCCGCAGCGTATAACGCATAATTATTTTTGGCGAGAGGGGTAGTAGTGGGGAGCTGAAGCTTAGGAGCGAACCCTCCAGCAGGCGAGTGTGGGGGCGAAGACCAGGTCAGCCGTGTCGCATAAAATTTCAGCGAAATTTGCATCTAATTTATAGAAGAATTACTTGCTGTTTCAGGTGAATAGGTATATAATTATATGTAAAATTTATGCAAATTTTGTGATTAAAAATTTGAAAGGAGATTTCGAGATGAAAAAACTGCTTATTTTAATGATGACTATCATCGCAGCAGTTGCTATGTTGGCAGCTGGTTGTGGCGGCGGCGAAAAGAAAGCTGCTGAAAAAGTTTTGCGTGTAGGTACTGAACCTACCTTCGCACCCTTCGAATTCCAAAAAGAAGGTAGCAGCGAATACACCGGCTTCGATATGGATCTTATCCGTGCTATCGGTAAACAAGCTGGTTACAAAGTTGAAATTATGAACATGGGCTTCGATGCTCTTATTCCTGCATTGAACGCAGGTAACATTGATGTTACCATCGCTGGTATGACCATTACCGAAGAACGTAAAGGCGCTGTTAGCTTCTCTGACCCGTACTATACTTCCGGTTTGGTTGTTATGGTTAACAAAGACAATAACGAAATCAAATCCATCAACGATTTGAAAGGCAAAAAAATTGCTTGCCAAATCGGTACCACTGGCGAAATGAAATCCAGAACTGTTGAAGGTGCTACTGTTGTTGCATTCAACACCAACACCGAAGCTGCTATGGAACTTAAAAACAAAGGCGTTGACGCTGTAATCAATGATAGCCCCGTTGTTGGCTACTACCTGGCACAAGGTGGTAATGCAACTGCTAAAACCGTTGGTGAAGTTATGGAAGCTGAACAATACGGTATTGCTGTTAAAAAAGGCAACGATAAATTGGTTGGCGACATCAACAAAGCTATGGCTGAGCTGAAAAAGAACGGCGAATTTGACAAGATTTACAAAACCTGGTTTGGTGAAGTAAAGAAATAATAAGTCGGTCTTAACGGAGCACAGTGTGGTGAAGAACGCTTGTGCTCCGTTCTTTATTTTAGTATCGTTACCCATTGGCTAAAAGGGCTTAAAGCCCAATAGCATAGAGAAAAATATGAGGGGGATTTATTATGAAGAAATTATTAATTATGATGATGGCTATTTTGGCAGCTTGCAGCTTGCTTTTGGCAGGTTGTGGCGGTGGCGAAAAGAAAGCTGCTGCTCCTGAAAAAATTATGCGCGTAGCAACTGAACCTTCCTTCGCTCCCTTTGAATTCCAAAAAGAAGGTAGCAAAGAATTTACCGGTTTCGATATGGACCTGATTCGTGCCATCGGTAAACAAGCAGGCTACAAAGTAGAAATCCAAAACATGGGCTTTGACGCTCTCATTCCGGCTCTGACCAGCGGTAACATTGACGTTGCAATCGCAGGCATGAGCATTACCGAAGAACGTAAAAAAGTTATTACTTTCTCCGACCCGTACTACACTTCCGGTTTGATTATCATGGTTAACAAAGATAACAACGATATCAAAACCATTGACGATTTGAAAGGCAAACGCATTGCTTGCCAAATCGGTACTACTGGTGAGAAAAAATCTAGAAGCGTTGAAGGCGCTAAAGTTGTTGCGTTCAACACTCAAAGTGAAGCATCCATGGAATTGAAAAATGGCGGTGCTGACGCTGTAATTAACGACGCTCCCGTAGTTGGCTACTACCTGGCTCAAGGTGGCGACAAAGTTGCTAAAACTGTAGGCGAAGTTATGGAAGCTGAAGAATACGGCATTGCTGTAAATAAAAAGAACACTCAATTAGTTCAAGACATCAACAAAGCTATGGCTGAACTGAAAAAGAACGGCGAATTTGACAAAATCTACAAAACCTGGTTCGGTGAAGTTAAAAAATAATCTGTACCATATTTGAAGTTTAGAAGTTAAGTGAAGAAAGCTATTTGATGTCCCAATGTAGAAGGGATGAAAAGGATGGATTTAAATTTTGATTTGATTGCAAGTTCTTTCCCGTTGCTTTTGGCTGGTGCAGCCATTACTGTGGAAATTACTGCTCTTAGTGTAGGCTTCGGTCTTTTGATTGGCTGCATGGTTGGTATTGCACGCTTGTGCAATGTAAAAGCCTTGCGCTATCTGGCAAATATTTATGTTGATTTTATCCGCGGTACTCCGCTGCTGGTACAAATCTTCTTGGTTTACTTTGCTCTGCCCGGTATTACCGGTAGTCGTGTAGACCCGTTCTTCGCGGCAATCTCTGCTTGCTCCATTAACTCCGGTGCATATATCGCAGAAATTTTCCGTGCAGGCATTCAATCCATTGACCCCGGTCAAATGGAAGCTGGTCGCAGCTTGGGTATGACTTGGGCGCAAACCATGCGTTACATCATTATGCCTCAAGCATTTAAACGCATTATTCCGCCTTTGGGCAACGAATTCATCGCTATGCTGAAAGACTCCTCCTTGGTTTCTGTAATCGGCTTTGAAGAATTGACCCGTCGCGGACAACTTATTATCGCTCGTACCTATGCGTCCTTTGAAATTTGGATGTGTGTTGCATTGATTTATCTTGTAATGGTATTTATGGTTGCAAGACTTGTTGCTGTGCTTGAAAGGAAGTTTGAAACCAAATGACAAAAGAAATGATTAAAATTACAAACTTACATAAAAGCTTCGGCAATTTGCACGTTTTGCGTGGTGTAAACCTTACCATTGCAGAACAAGAAGTGCTGGTAATCATTGGCCCTTCCGGTTGTGGCAAAAGTACCCTGCTCCGTTGCATGAACTTCTTGGAAGAACCTACCGGTGGCACTGTTGCCATTGATGGCGTTACTTTGAAGAACGATTCTAGCATCAACGACGTGCGTAAGGAAGTTGGTATGGTGTTCCAACGCTTTAACCTGTTCCCGCACATGACCGTTTTGGAAAATTTAATGCTTGCTCCCATGAAGGTGCGTGGCGTAAAAAAAGACGAAGCGGAAGCTACTGCTAAGAAATATTTGGAAAAAGTTGGTATGGCTGATAAAGCTGGCGCTTATCCTGACCAACTTTCCGGTGGTCAACAACAACGTGTTGCCATCGCTCGTGCTCTGTGCATGAAACCTAAGGTTATGCTTTTTGACGAACCTACTTCTGCTCTTGATCCGGAAATGATTAACGAAGTTTTGGACGTTATGAAGACCTTGGCTAATGAAGGTATGACCATGGTTGTTGTTACTCACGAAATGGGCTTTGCCCGTGAAGTAGGCGACCGTGTTATCTTCCTTTATGAAGGCAACATTCTGGAAGAAGGTACTCCCGACGATATTTTCTTCCATGCAAAAGAAGAGCGCACCAAAAGCTTTCTTTCCAAAATTCTCTAAGATTGTTAAAATGTTACAGTTTGCTGCTTGAAGAAATATATTTTTACGAATAGTGATAGATTTTGCAGGAATTATACTAAACGTGTCGAATTAGTATAGCAAAGAAGGAAGTAACATTCCTTAATACCTTGAAATATCAAGGAGGTAAGATCTATGAGTATTAATGTAAAAGGCAGAAACGTTGAAGTAACTCCGGCAATGAAAGATTATGTTGAAAAGAAAATTGCCAAAATCACCAAGCAATTCAAAGCTGTAGGTGACATCTCCGCAGTGCTGAAAATTGAGCACGGCTATCATATCGCAGAAATTACTGTTCCGGCTAGCGGTATTTTGCTGAGAGCGCAGGAATCCACCAAAGATATGTATTCTTCCATCGATTTGGTTGTTGAAAAAATTGAACGCCAAATCCATAAATATAAAACCCGCCTGATGAAGAGAAAATATGCTAACTTTGCAGAAGCTCCTGCTCCGGCACCTGCTCCCGTTGAAGAAGATGGTGAATTCGAAATCATTAAGAGCAAAAAATTTGCTTTGCATCCTATGAATGTAGAAGAAGCAATTTTGCAAATGAACCTGCTGAACCACGACTTCTTCGTATTCTATGATCCTGAACATGACGGTGTGAACGTTGTATATCGTCGTAAGGATGGCAAGTACGGTTTGCTCTCTCCTGAATTAAAATAGCGATTAATTGAGTAACTTAAAACTTCACAAAAAGCACAGAACTTTGTTCTGTGCTTTTTTGCTTTTCAAAAATATTTCTGTTATAATTTATAGTTAGGTGTAGTGTCTTTTCTCGCATAATATAAATCAAGGAGTGATAGTTTTGCTCGATAGCATTTTGAAGAAAATTTTTGGTGACCCCAACGAGAAAGAGTTAAAACAAATTAAAGTTATTGTTGATAAGATTAATAGCTTGGAAAAATCCATGGAGTCTTTAAGCTCCGCAAATCTTGCTGCTAAAACCAGCGAGTTTAAAGTTCGTCTGCAAAAAGGCGAAACCCTGGACGATTTGCTGCCGGAAGCATTTGCAGTAGTGCGCGAGGCTTCTCGTCGCGTAACCGGTATGCGTCATTTTGATGTGCAAATGATTGGTGGCGTAGTTCTTCATCGCGGTAAAATTTCCGAAATGCGTACCGGTGAAGGTAAAACCTTGGTAGCAACCTTGCCCGTATATTTGAACGCTCTTACCGGTAAAGGCGTACACGTTGTAACTGTCAACGATTACCTGGCTAAACGTGACAGCGAAGACATGGGCCGCATCTATAAATTCTTGGGCTTGTCCGTAGGCTTGATTGTTCACGACATGAATCCCCATGAACGTCGTGCAGCTTATATGGCAGATGTTACCTACGGTACTAACAATGAATTTGGTTTCGACTACTTGCGCGACAACATGGTAGTAAACGTTGACCAAATGGTACAACGTGAATTGAACTACTGTATCGTTGACGAAGTTGACAGTATCTTGATTGACGAAGCGCGTACTCCGCTTATCATCTCCGGTCCTGGCGAAAAATCTACTGATTTGTATAGAATCCTTGCTCAAGTTGCAGGCTCTATGTCCGAAGGCGAAGATTACACTGTTGACGAAAAAACTAAACAAGTAGCTCCTACTGAAATTGGTATTGCTAAAGCAGAAAAAATGCTTGGCATTGATAATATGTATGATACCGAGCACGGTATTGACTTCTCCCACCAATTGATGTGCGCTTTGAAAGCAAAAGCTTTGATGCACCGTGACCGCGATTACGTTGTTAAAGATGGTCAAGTTATCATCGTTGACGAATTCACCGGTCGTTTGATGTTTGGCCG